>NZ_JAQMIL010000061.1:0-58384 GCF_029990105.1 Bradyrhizobium sp. Arg237L
CTACCCCCGTGCTTTTTGTTGCACGGGACCCACGGGTGCAACCAGCACCCGGCTTTCCCTGCGCCCTCTGACATCGAGGAGGGTGGAAAGTGAAGCAAACCTCGGGCGCATCACGCCGCGAGAATACGGACTCACATCCCCTCCGCTGTTTGAAATTTGAATCATAAGTCGCGGCGACGCCGTAGGGTGGGCACGGCGCAAGTGCGCCTTTGCCCACCCTACGCACTATCTGCGCACATCCGCCTCACTCCACCGCCGCCCCGACCGGCGGCCCGCCGGGAGGTCGATGCAAGAACGTCATCGTTGCGTAGGCGCCGATCCAGGAGCCGATCGCGGCGAACAACACGTAGATCGAGTTTTCGGTATAGCTGATGACCGCATAGGACGAGAGCACGTACCAGACGCTGCTCCAGGTTGCAGCCGGCACGCGCTTGCGCGCAACGACGGCGGACGTGAACATGACGTAGACCGCATCGGTTGCGGCCGTCGCCAGCACCACGGCGGCGGCGGTCAAGGGATTGATGGCCATTGCAACTCCTTCCCAGTTCGGGCACTGCTCTTGGGCACAAGATTGAGGGAATGCCGAAGCGCGACCGGTTCAACCATGCCGAAAAAGGCAGGCGGTCGGCATCGTCAAAACAGGAGGGATCGTCAGGCAGGATCTGCCTGCGCACGGCAGGGCCTGTCACACGGCCCGCTTTAGTTTCGCCGGCCGCCACCCCGGAATTGCCCGGGGCTTGGCATTCACCCGGCGTTCATGCCTCACTGTCCAAAGATAAACCGGAGACCTGCGTCCAATTGTCGCTTTTTTGGTTGTCTGAACCGGTAATTGGGCACTATTAGCGCGCAGCGGAACCTCCGACATCAGCCACGGCCCATGGTCAAAGACATTACCAAGCGATTGCAGACCCTTAGCCGTCAGCACGTGGCGCTGGTCGTGGCCGTGCTGGCGGTTGCCGGCGGCATGGCTTACGCATCCCTGCACACCAAGGGGGCAAATGGCGGCCATTCGGAGATTTCGAGCCAATCCCGCAAAGGGCTGCAACGCTACACGCCGACCCCTGCCGAATGGGCAAGCCTGAGCCTGCAGCCGGTCTCCGAGCGTGCCTTCCGTGCCGAATACGTGACCGAGGGCAAGATCGGCATCGACGAGGATCGCTCCACCCCGGTGTTCTCGCCCTATACCGGCCGCATCACCAAGCTCCTGGCGCGGCCCGGCGACAGCGTCGTCAAGGGCCAGCCGCTTTTCGTGATCGAGGCCGCCGACACCGTGCAGGCGCAGAACGACTACATCTCGGCGATGACCAGCGTGAACAAGGCGAAGTCCGCGGTCGATCTGGCGCAGATCCAGGACGATCGCGCCAAGAGCCTGTTCGAAGGCAAGGCCGTGCCGCTGAAGGACTATCAGCAGAGCCAGGCCACGCTGGTCCAGGCGCAGAACGATCTGCGCTCGGCTCAGACGACGCTGGAGGCCGCGCGCAACAAGCTGCGCATCCTGGGCTTCGGCGACGGAGACATCGATGCGCTGCGCCAGAAGGGCGGCATCAATCCGGAGATCACGATCTTCGCGCCGATCGGCGGCACGGTGGTGCAGCGCAAGGCCGGCCCCGGGCAATATGTCTCCTCCGGCGCCAGCGATCCCGTCTATGTCATCGGCGATCTCTCGACCGTCTGGCTGCTCGCCTTCGTCCGCGAGAGCGACGCCGCCAAGGTCGCGGTCGGGCAGGACGTCACCTTCAGCGTGATGGCGCTGCCGGGCCGCTCGCTGACCGCGCGCATTAATTATGTCGCCGCAGCGATCGATCCGACGACGCGCCGGCTCCTGGTCCGCGCCACCATCGACAACGCGGATGGCGCGCTGAAGCCGGAGATGTTCGCCAATGTCACACTCTATTCGCCGGGCGACCATCCCGCGGTCGGCGTGCCCAAGCAGGCGCTGATCTATGAAGGCGACCAGGTGCGCGTCTGGGTCGCGCATCCGGACAAAACGATCGAACTGCGCCAGGTCAAGCCGGGGATCACCAATGGCGATCTCGTTGAGATCGTCAGCAATCTACGGCCAGGCGAGCAGATCGTCACCAAGGGCAGCCTGTTCATCGACCGCGCCGCCTCCGGTACCTGACATTCCCGGATTATTGAAAGCTTCGATCTGAAATGGATCGCCTCGTCGCTCTCGCAGTCAGCCGCCGCTATCTGATGGTCGGCATCTTCGCCGCCGTCATGATCGGTGGCCTGATCGCCTTCCAGCACCTCAACATCGAGGCCTATCCCGATCCGACGCCGCCGATGGTCGACATCGTGACGCAAAGCCCGGGCCTGTCGGCGGAGGAGATCGAGCGCTACATCACGATTCCGATCGAGACCCAGGTCGCCGGGCTGAAGAACCTGCGCACGATCCGCACGATCTCGCTCTACGGCCTCTCCGACGTCAAGCTGCAGTTCTCCTTCGACTACACCTATGACGAGGCGCTGCAGCAGGTCCTGAACCGCCTCGCGCAACTGCCGCCTTTGCCGGGCAATGTGCAGCCGACGATCTCGCCGCTCAGCCCGATCGGCGAGATTTTTCGTTACCGCCTGGTCGGCCCGCCCAACTACAGCGTCCTCGATTTGAAGACATTGCAGGATTGGGTGCTGCAACGCCGCTTCCGCGCCGTGCCCGGCGTGATCGACGTCACCGGCTGGGGCGGCAAGACCAAGACCTATGAAGTGCAGGTCGATTTCAACAAGCTCGTCGCCAACGGCCTGACCTTGCCGCAGGTGTTGCAGGCGGTGAGCAACGCCAACATCAATGTCGGCGGCAACACGGTCGATATCGGCAGCCAGTCCGCGGTGGTGCGTGGCGTCGGCCTGATCCGTTCGGTCGACGATCTCAACAACACCATGGTGTCGCAGTCCGGCGGCAACCCTGTGCTGGTGAGGGATATTGCGACGGTCACCATCGGCGAGAAGCCGCGGCTCGGGATTGCCGGCATCGACAATGACGATGACATCGTGCAGGGCATCGTGCTGATGCGCCGCGGCGAGCAGAGCTCGCCGACGATCGCCCGCGTCGAGCAACTGGTCAAATCCATCAACAATTCCTCGATCCTGCCGCCGGGGGTGCGGATCGAGCGTGTCTATGACCGCAAGGACCTGATCGATCTCACCACTCACACCGTGCTGCACAACATGGTGGTCGGCATCCTCCTGATCGTGCTGCTGCAATGGATATTCCTCGGCGACCTCCGCAGCGCGCTGATCGTCGGCGCAACCATTCCCTTCGCGCTGTTCTTCGCCGTGATCATCCTGGTGCTGCGCGGCGAATCCGCCAATCTGTTGTCGGTCGGCGCGATCGACTTCGGGCTGATCGTGGATGCCACCGTCATCATGGTGGAGGCGATCTTCCGCCGCCTGTCACAGACCACTCCGCTTTCTGAAGCCGAGCAGAGCCATATCTCCGCCGAAACCATGATGGGCATCAAGAGCCACGCGATCCTGTCGGCGTCTGCCGACGTATCGCGCTCGATCTTCTTTGCCGCCACCATCATCGTTGCCGCCTTCCTGCCGCTGTTCACGCTGAGCGGCGTCGAGGGCAACATCTTCGGGCCGATGGCGCGGACCTATGCCTACGCGCTGGCCGGCGGTCTGCTTGCGACCTTCACGATCACGCCGGCGCTGAGCGCGATCATCCTGCCCGCGCATATCGAGGAAACCGAGACCTGGATCGTCAGGCAGCTCAATCGCATCTATCTGCCCGTCCTGAACTGGGCGATCGCCAACCGGCGAGTGGTGATGGCCGGCGCTGTCGCCCTCGTGTTCTTGACCGCGCTGTCGGTGCGCTTGCTCGGGCTCGAATTCCTGCCCAAGCTGGAAGAGGGCAATCTGTGGATCCGTGCCACCCTGCCGCCCACAATCTCGCTGCAGGAGGGTAACGCTTACGTCAACGAGATGCGCCGGATGATCCGCGCCCGTCCCGAGGTGGAATCGGTGGTGTCGCAGCACGGCCGCCCCGACGACGGAACCGACGCAGCCGGTCTCTTCAACGCCGAGTTCTTCGCGCCGTTGAAACCGGCAAGCGAATGGCCCGGCACGCACGACAAGGATGAGCTCACCGCGCAGCTATTGGCGCAGTTGCAGGACAAGTTCCCCGGCGTCGAATTCAACTTCTCGCAATATCTGCAGGACAACGTCTCCGAAGCGGTCTCGGGCGTGAAGGGCGAGAACTCGATCAAGCTTTACGGCAGCGACCTGCAGGCGTTGACCGACACGGCCAATCAGATCAAGTCGGTGCTCTCGACGGTGCAGGGGATCACCGACCTTGCCGTGTTCACCTCGCTCGGCCAGCCGACGATCCAGATCGACGTCGACCGCGCCCGCGCCGCGCGCTACGGCCTGTCGCCGGGCGACATCAATGCCACGATCAAGGTCGCGGTCGGCGGCGACAGCGCCGGCGATCTCTATGAGCCCGGCAGTGACCGGCATTTTCCGATCATCGTGCGGCTCGCCCCGGAATACCGCAAGAGCGCCGAAGCGATCCAGAACCTACGCATCGGCGTCGCCAACCCGAACGGCGGGATCACGCAGATCCCGCTGAGCGAAGTGGCCTCGATCAAGCTGATCTCGGGCGCCGCCTATATCTACCGCGAGCAGCAGGAACGCTATCTGCCGATCAAATTCTCGGTGCGCGAGCGCGACCTCGGCAGCGCGATCCAGGAGGCGCAGCAGAAGGTCGCGGACCAGGTCAAGCTCCCGCCGGGATCGCGTATCGAATGGGTCGGCGAGTTCGGCAATCTGCAGGACGCGATCAAGCGGCTGTCGATCGTGGTGCCGATCAGCCTCGCTTTGATCGCGATCCTGCTGTTCCTCAATTTCGGCTCGATGGTCGACACGCTGCTCGCCATGAGCGTGATCCCGATGGCGATCTTCGGCGGCGTGCTCGGGCTGCTGGTCTCCGGCATTCCCTTCAGCGTCTCGGCCGCGATCGGCTTCATCGCGCTGTTCGGCATTGCCGTGATGGACGGCATCATCATCCTGTCGCAGTTCAACCAGCTCATCGATGAAGGTTACGACCGGATGCGGGCCGTGGTCCGCACCGGTGAATTGCAACTGCGCCCGGTGTTGATGACCTGCGTCGTCGCCGGCGTCGGGCTATTGCCGGCGGCGCTGTCGGAAGGGATCGGCTCGCAGGTGCAGAAGCCGCTGGCAGTCGTGGTCGTGACCGGCATGATGCTGGCGCCGCTCGTCATCCTCGTGACGCTGCCGGTCCTGATCTCCTATTTCTCGCGGCGCGACTCTAGGAGGTGAAGCCGTAGAGCCGAGCCGGGTTGTCGACCAGGATCTTCTTGCGCGTCGCTGTGTCCGGCGCCCACACCGCGAGCTGGTTGAGGAGCCGCCCGTCGTCGATCTGGTACAGCGGAACAACATCCGTGACCTGCTTTCCGGGTGGGACAACCGTATCGGGATGCGGCCAGTCGGTGCCCCAGACGATGCGGTCGGGATTTGCCGCGATCAGGGCCTTGGCGAGGGGGATTGCGTCCTGATAGTCGGGCGCGAGCTTGGAGGCGCGGTAGGCGCCGGAGATCTTCACATAGGCCTTGCCGGACTTCACCAGTTCGACAAGGTCCGGAAAACCCGGTTGTTCCACGCCGAGCGCGGCCTGCGCGCCGCCGAAATGGTCGAAGACAACAGGCACGGGCGATGCCGCGACGAGGTCCTTGACCGCAGGGATCAGGGGCAAGTTTGTGTACACCTGCACATGCCAGCCCCGCGCCTTGACGCGGTCGATTCCGGAGGTCAGGCGGGCACGGGCGACATTGGGATCGTTGATGCCGCCGGTTGCGAGATTGAGGCGGATGCCGCGAAAACCGTCCTTCTGCATCGCATCGAGATCGCTTTCCGGCGTCTTGTCGTCGATGACAGCCACCCCCCGTGCGGTCGCGCCGCGCGCCATCATGCCGAAGCGGGTCGCGGAATTGTCGGTGCCGTAGACGCTCGGCGTCACGATCACCACGCGCTCGATCCCGAGCGCCTTGTGCAGCGCGCTCATCTCCTCCGGCGAGGCCGGCTCCGGCGTGTAGACGCGACCGGTGAAGAACGGGAATTTCTGGGGATCGCCATGGATGTGGGTGTGGCAGTCGCAGGCGCCGGCCGGCACGTCGAAATTCACCGGCGTCGATGGCTGCGCTGCCTTGGCGTGGACGTCTCTGTTGTTCATCATCACTCCGGCCGCGATGGAGGCAAGCATCATACTGCGTCGCGTCAGCATTGGTCTTCTCCCTGCGTTTCCTCATTTGATCGGCGCTTGCTGCGCCCCAGCGTTATCAGCCGCTGGTTGAGCGAGGTTACAGGGCGAATGTGCGGGCGGGAAGGCGGCGGTGCCTATACCGGGATCATTGTCCGGACGGCGTGCGCAGCCCGTGCCAGGCGTCGCGCACCTGGTGGTAATGCACTTCCGGCAGATAATCCGGCGTGTTGAGATTGAGTGTCTTGACGTCGAGCCGGCCGATGGCGCTGAGCAGGCTGTAGGAGGCGATCACGCGGTCGCGCAGCGCGCCGATCAGCCGGGCCCTGGCCGAGATCAAATCCTGTTGTGCATTGAGCACATCGACGGTGGTGCGCTGGCCGCCGGCCGCCTCGCGCTGCACGCCCTGCAGCGCAACGTTCGCGGCACGGACTTCGGACTCGGAAGCGGAGACCGCCGTCTTGGCGCCTTCGTTGGCGACCCAGGCGCTGATCGCAGCGGTCCGCGCCTGGTTACGAACCTGGTCGAGCACCAGCCGGCTCTGCGCCGCCACTTCCTTGGCCTGCCGGGTCTGGGACGCCGCCATGCCGCCGTCATAGATCGGCTGGTTCAACTGGCCGATGATGGAAGCCTGATCGGTTCCGAATGTGCCGAGCGTCGGGTCGGAGTCGCGGCTGCGGCTCACGCTGCCCTGCACCGTGACATTCGGCATCAGGCTGCTTTCAGCGACGCGGATCGTGGTCGAGGCGACGTCGACGTCGTAGCTTGCCGCCATCACCGCCGGGTGCTCTTTGAAGGCGAGACCGATTGCGTCCTCGCGGTTGCGCGGCAGCAGGCGGTCGGTGGTCTCGGCCGGCCGCAATTGCCCGGGCGCATTGCCGATGACCTGTGCGTAAGTCGCTTGGCTGATCGCGAGACTGATCTCGGCGGCGTTGAGATCGGCAAGCCCGCGGTTCAGTCGCGCTTCGGCCTGCGCCGTGTCGGTCGGCGTGACATCGCCGGCATTGAGGCGCTTCTGCGTGATGGCTTGCGTTTCGCGCAGGAACGCGACGTTGGCGCGCTGCGCTTCGACCAAGGACTGGTTGGCGAGCACATTGGTATAAGCGGTCACCGCGTCCAGCAGCACGCCCTGGCCGACATTGCGCAGCGCCTCGCGGCCGGATTGCACCTGCAGTTCCGCCACCCGCACGCTGTTGGCGGTCTTGAAACCGTTGAACAGCGTCTGCGTCACCGTCAGGCCAATCTGCCACGGCTTCAGGTTCGCGGTCTGAACGACGTTATTTGGCAAGAGGTCGCGCACCGCCTGCAAACCGGCGGAGAGGGTTGCGGCGATCTGCGGACGATAGCCGGTCAGCGCCTGCGGCACGTTCTCGTCGGTCGCACGTTGCCGCGCCCGCTCGGCATTCAGTGCCGGATTGGTTTGGTAGGCTTTGGCGAGCGCTTCAGGGAGGCCCTCCGCATGGACCGCCGAGGCGGCGAAATCGACACAAAGCATAACGCCAAGGCAAATGCCCGTCTGAAGCAAACGCCTTCTCACGTCGCTAACTCTAGCGGCACGTCCGATCATAATAACCCGCAAACCACCCCGACTGTCCGCCCCCGTCGACTGGGTCACATCTACCGTTTAGGGGATGGTATCGCTACTGACAAACGGTCGCGCGACATCTGCACATCGAATCAGTGCTTGTCTGTTGCCGGTTCGTCACAGGCGAATGACGGTCGTGAAGGATTGCGCTGCGCGATGAGCCCGGAATCCATTTCGCCGCTTGCGAAAGCGGACGAACGGATTCTGGGCGCGCAACTTCTTCGCCCGAAGACGGGGAACTTACCTGTTCTTATTCGCAGGCTGTCGCTTCTCAATGAAGGCGGCCATGCCTTCGGAACGGTCTTCGAGCGAGAAGGTCGAGTGGAACAGGTTGCGCTCGACGTTGAGACCTTCCGACAGCGTGGTCTCGAAGGCGCGGTTGACGGCTTCCTTGGCCATCGCGACCGCCGGGCGCGACATCGACGCGATCTTTTCAGCGGCGGTGAGTGCTTCGTCCATCAGCTTGTCAGCGGGCACGATGCGGCTGACGAGGCCGGAGCGTTCGGCCTCGGCGGCATCCATCATCCGTCCGGTGAGGCAGAGATCCATCGCCTTCGACTTGCCGATCGCACGCGTCAGCCGCTGCGTGCCGCCGATTCCGGGGATCGTGCCGAGCGTGATCTCGGGCTGACCGAACTTCGCGTTGTCGGCAGCGATGATGATGTCGCACATCATGGCAAGCTCGCAGCCGCCGCCAAGGGCATATCCCGCCACCGCCGCAATCGTCGGCTTGCGGCATCTGGCGACGCGGTCGCCGCCAATCGCGGCGAAGTCGCTGGTGAACATGTCGATGAAGCCTTTCGGCTGCATCTCCTTGATGTCGGCGCCGGCGGCAAAGGCCTTTTCGCTGCCGGTCAGCACGATGCATCCGATTGCGTCGTCCGCCTCGAGGTCGTCGACTGCGGCTGCGATCTCGCGGAAGACGCCGAAGGAGAGCGCGTTGAGCATTTTGGGACGGTTCAACTTGATGATGCCGACCGCGCCCTTGCTCTCGACAATGATGTGTTCAAACGTCGACATGATCCACCCCGTTTTCCTGATCTAGCGGCAATGTGCCCGCTGACGGGGTGGGCTTCAAGTGGGCTCCCGGACGCGGTGTGACGCAATTTGCGCCGCGCGTCCGGGCACAAGGGGACGTCAGGCCATGAACATGCGGGCAGCAGACGCCATGGTCAGCAACGCGCCCGCAGCGATGAACATCTTGCCGATCAGGGAAGTCCGGTCCCAGGTCGAGTCGTCGGCGCTGGCGACCGGCGCCGCCTGAGCGGTTGTCATCGCGACTGCCGGGGCAGACTGCTGCGGCTGTGCGGCGGGCTGATTCTGCTGCTGGCTGTCCTGCAGCGCGCGATCGACTTCGTTGAGCTGGTCGGAGGCGACGACGTCGGCATCACCGGGCGCCTTTGTCTCGTCGGGCTTGTCGGATTCGGCGAGCAGCGTGTTGGCCTTCGCCGACATCGCGCTCGCATTGTCGGCAGGGACGTTGGGGGTCAGTTCGGCCTTGGCATTGGCGACCAATGCCGGAAGCGACACGGCTGCGGCGTCGGCGGTCTCGGCGCTATCCGGCTTCTTGGCCTCGGACGACTTGGATTCGGAGGACTTGGATTCGGAGGATTTGGAATCGGTCTTGGCCGACTTGTCGCGCTTTGCGTGACGCGTACTCTGTTTCTTAACACTTGCCGCACTATCAGAGTCCGAGGCAGTCGTGCTGCCCGAACCTGCCGCCTCGACCGGGGACGGCGCGGCGACGTATGCAAACAGCCCTGCGGCCACAAGCACCGCCAGAAGCCCGCTGGCTTTGGTGATCATCTGACAATCTCCCCATTTGCCCGCCCCTGAGGGGCGAAATGAGACCCCGAGGCGTGTCCTCAGCGGGGCAGAAAAAGGGAATCTTCGGGTTTTGCCGGGCCAAAACGGGGCGGCACTGTTGCGCCAAAACGGCTGCTTTCGGGCACAGCGTCGATTTTCCTCCAGGCAAAATTCTGTGCTTGCGTTCCACCGGTGCGAGCTCCGGCAATCGATGTTAAGAGCGCTGCGGATCTCGAACGGCCCAATCGACTTACGCTGGTCCGGATTTGAGATTCTGTCGCCCGGGCGCCGTTTCACGATTTTGTGATAGATTCGCTCCCGGCGTAACAAATTGAAGGATCGACCGAATTGCGTTGTGGGAGCGCGCGTGCGCGAACGTGAGGACGAATGGACCGGCCTGATGCGGTCGGCCATTTCAGGCGACAGCACGGCGTATCATCGCCTGCTGAAGGCGATCACGCCGGTCCTGCGGGCGGCCGCGCGCCGTGGCTTGGCGCGCGCGGGCCAACCGATCGATCAATCCGAGGATATCGTGCAAGACATTCTGCTGGCGGTGCATTCGAAGCGACACACATGGGACGTAAACGCTCCGTTTGCGCCCTGGCTGTTCGCAATTGCCCGCAACAAGCTGATCGATGCACTGCGCCGCCGGGGCAAGCGGGCGTTCGTCAACATCGACGATTTTGCCGAGACCCTGCCCGGTGAGGCGCAGGAGGAGAGGGCCTCCGCGAGCGAAATCGCCGCGCATCTGAACGCATTGCCGGCGCGGCAGCGCGAGGTGCTGCAGTCGATCGCCGTCGACAGCGCCTCGATCAAGGATACGGCGGCAAAATTCTCGATGAGCGAGGGCGCCGTGCGGGTGGCGTTGCATCGCGGGCTCGCCAACCTGACGGCGAAACTGCGGGAGAGTTGAGCATGGATACCGATCAGCTCATTCGCACGCTCGCTGCCGACAACGTCAAGCGCGCACAGCCGGTGGGCTTTGTCCTGATGCTGGCATTGCTCGCCGCCGCACCGATTTCCTTGCTGATGTTCTTCACCGAGCTCGGCGTCAGGCCCGATGTCATGACCGCGATGCACAATCCGTTCTTCGGTATGAAGTTCGCGGTGACGCTGGCGCTCGCCGCTTCGGCAATCGCCGTCAGCCTGCATCTATCGCGGCCCGAGGCTTCGCTGCGCGGCTTTGGCTGGTGGCTGCTTGTTCCGGCCGGGCTGCTCGTGGCCGGGATCAGCGGCGAGATGATGATGCCTCAGCGCGCGCCGATGATGACGCGGCTCGTCGGCAACAATTCGCGGGCATGCCTGATCTCGATTCCCTTGATGTCGCTCCCGCTGCTCGCGGCCGCCTTGTTCGGCCTGCGCCATGGCGCGCCGGCGCGTCCGGCAGTTGCCGGCGCCATCGCAGGCCTGGTGGCGGCGGGGCTGGCGGCAACGCTCTACGCATCGCATTGCGCCGATGATTCACCGCTGTTCGTGGCGACCTGGTACACGATCGGGACCGCGCTGGTCGCCGCGATCGGCGCAGTGATCGGCTCGAAGGTGCTTCGATATTGACAGTGAATTGCGATCCGTAGCCCGGATGGAGCGAAGCGCAATCCGGGACCAGCGCGCCGCCACTGAACGAGCCGGCCCCGGATTACGCTTCGCTCCATCCGGGCTACGGGACTTGCAATGACGAGTGTGAAGGCTACGCGGCGGGCGCGGTTTGCTGCATGCGGTGGAAGCGCAAGACCTGCTGCGCGGTCGATGGCCGGAGCCTTTCGTAGGTCTCCATGCAGGCCAGGAGATCGGTCGGCTCGCCGCCTGACAATTCGTCGCGCAGGTTGATGATCGAGCGCACGGTCGACCACGAGAAGCCTGCGACCTTGGCCAGGATCATCACGCCTTCGGCGCGGGTTTCGATCATCATGTTCTCGGCAACGGCCAGACTCACATTGGCAAGAGCTGCTATCGAGGCATTGGTCTCGTCGAACTTGCCGGCGTCGGCGAACGCCGCCACCTGGAATTCGTCGAGCCGGCCATCCTCATACAGCGACTTCACCAGCGCATGGGCGATCGCCGTATCACGCGTGACCGCCGAGGGCGAGGAGCGAGCGCGCCGCGTCGCCTCGCGCACCGCGCTCGGCACCTCCTTGGCCTGCTGCGGGTTGGCGGTTTCGAGCCGATGCCGCACCGTGTCCGATGCCTTCGCCAGCAGTTTCAGATAGAGATGCCGCGGCATGCTCGGACGCAGCCCGATGCAGGTCGCAAGGTCGTCATCGCCTTCGGCGCGGCTGATCAGCCGCGTGAAGCCGCGTTCGGTGAATTCGGCGCCGGGATTGTTGACGGTGCTCTGGATCACCTCGTCATTGCCGCGCAGCACCAGCACGTCGGTGACGGCGCCGCTCAGCGTCTTGCGCGCCGAGATCGCCATCAGATGCGCCTGGCTCTTGTTGCGTGCGGTCTCGATCAGGGTGTCATCGTCGAGCCGGCTCGATTGCGTCAGCACGGGGCCGGCGACCTCGATCATGTCGTCGAAGGCAAGCGTCCGGACGGTCAACGGCGGAGCGGTGTCGATCGGCGCCAGCCGGTTGGACAATAGCGCCTTCGCCGAGGCTTCGATGTGAAGCAGCAGGCACTGGAAGACATCGTCGAACAGCGCGATCTGCTGGTCCGAATAGTCCACCGCGCCGTTGACGAAAAGATCGGTCACGCGGCGCAGGGTCTCGACCCGGCGCGCCACCGTTCCATGCGCGAGCGTTGCCTGCAACTCGTCAAGCAAGTTCTCGGGGGCAATTGCGGGTTTCAAATTCATGACTGTGACTCTGTCCTGGAGTATTGGCGATGCCACCGCGCCGGATTCTCCGACGGTGGAAGCGAATTCGTTTGCTCATGCACTGACGATGCGATTGCGTCCCCGTGCCTTGGCCGCATAAAGCGCGCTGTCGGCGCGCGCGAGAAGCGTGTCCGGGCCCTCGTTGGGCCGCAGCGTTGCGATGCCGGCGGAAATCGTCACCTTCATGCCCGGCGAGAACGCGCTCCAGTCGAGCTCGGCGATGATGACCCGCAGCCGGTCCAGCGCGCGCGTGGCGCCATCTTCGTTCAACTCGGGCAATATCAGCAGGAACTCTTCGCCGCCGTAGCGGCCGAAGCGGTCGATGCTGCGGATGTTGGCGAACATGGAGATCGCGAAGGTCCTGAGCACCTCGTCGCCGGTCGGGTGGCCATAGACGTCGTTGACGCGCTTGAACCAGTCGAGGTCGATCAGTGCGACCGAGCAGGGCGCGCCGGTGCGCTCGGAGCGGACGATCTCCTCGTCCAGCGTCCGCATGATGCTGCGCCGGTTGAATGCGCCGGTCAGCTCGTCAAGCTCGGCGAGCTCCTCGATGCGCTTGTAGGCTTCCTTCAGCTTCTGCCCGTTCTGGTACAGCGATTGCTGCATCGAACTGGAGAGGATCCCTAAGAACATGCAGCGCCCGATGGTGAGCGCAAAGACCAGCATCGTGGCGAGCCGCTCCAGGGTGTTGCCATGCGGCATCGAGATCGGCTTGTCGGTCAGGAGGAACAGTGCGGCGAGGCCGAGCACCATCACCGTCCAGATCAGGGCGGTCTGTCGCGCCGAGGTCCTGAGCGCGCCGAAGCCGAACACCACGAACAGATTGCACAGGAACAGCACGCCGACTTGCGGCGCGATGTAGGTGAATGCGAGCTGGTTCGCCATGTGGAGGGCCGACTGCGGCGCGACCAGATAGTGATCCCTGAAGCGATCGTGGAAGCCGAGCTCGGAAAGCAGCACGTAGACGGCGCACAGGCCCAACCCGCAAAGCGCGTAGGCCATGCCCATCGCCATCGGGATTGTGCCGGCGCTCGCATAGACCAGGAGCACGAGGGCGTCGAAAACGTAGCAGACGCCGATCATCGCCTGGATCTGGCGCCGACGTCTGGCGCGGCGCAACGGCTTCGTGGCAGCCAGCCGTGAGCCGCGGCCATTCAATCCGCCCGCAACCGGGTTCAGAAATGAGGACGCCGCGATGCCCATGCGCTCGCCATCGAGAGGAAAACTCGCAAAATCTACGGGGAAAAGCCTTTAGGTTTGGTATCTTTCGGCCCCGATTCTGGTCCGTAGAACCCTGCCATCTCCCTTGTTTTCGCAGGTGAAAATCGGGCGAACCCTGACAAGGCAATCGCGGCGGACGAGTGCCGGGCGCGACGGGTGGGAGTTGGCGGGAGGACTGCCTTATGCGCCGACTCTTGCTAAGGTCGCGAGCAGGCGGCATGGTCTCGGGGAAGCTTGCCCCTACCATAATACCTAATTTGGGGGCGGGAGTGCGGAGTTCACACGGAATTCGGAGTTTGTGGGATGGCTCACACATGCGTTCTGCACATTGCGGTAATGTGAAGAATTCTGCTCTCGCCATCGAACCAGCCCCCACCCCCTCTCGACCAATCTTGCGAGACGGCCATTGAGCGCGACACAGGCGGCTTCAGACGAGGTTCTGATCGCCCGGATCGCTCAAGGCGACCGGCTCGCCATGCAGGTGCTGTACGGGCGGCACCACGTCAGAGTGTACCGTTTCGGACTCCGGCTTGTGCGGGACGAACAGGTCGCGGAAGACCTCATCAGCGAGGTGTTTCTCGATGTCTGGCGCCAGGCCGGCAAATTCGAAGGACGATCTGCCGTCTCAACTTGGCTGTTGGCGATCGCCCGGTTCAAGGCCCTGTCTGCGCTGCGGCGCAGGAAGGACGCTGAACTGGACGAGGACGCCGCGAACGCGATCGAGGATGCGTCCGACGATCCGGAAGTGGCGGTGCAGAAGAAGGATACGGGTGAAGCGTTGCGCAAGTGTCTGACGGCACTTTCGCTGGAGCACCGGGAGATTGTCGATCTGGTCTACTACCACGAGAAGTCCGTGGAGGAAGTGGCCGAGATCGTTGGTATTCCGGAGAACACCGTGAAGACGCGCCTGTTCTATGCGCGCAAGAAATTGGCCGAACTGCTCAAGGCAGCCGGCATAGAGCGAGGTTGGCCATGATGGCGGCGAGAAGGAAGATGCTGGAGGAGCCCAGCGACGTCGAACTGCTGCTGCCTTGGCATGCCACGGGCACGTTGAACGCGCGCGATGCGCGGCGTGTCGAGGAGGCGCTGGCCAGCGATGCGGAACTCGCCGGGCAATACGCCGTGATCCGCGAGGAATATGCCGAGACCATCCGCCTCAACGAGAGCCTGGGCGCGCCGTCCATGCGCGCGATGCAGAAGCTGTTCGCCGAGATCGACCAGGAGCCGGTGCGCACACGGCCGGCTTCGGTGAGCCTTTCGAGGCGAATCTCGCAATTCTTCGCAAGCCTGTCGCCGCGGACGCTGGCGTGGTCGGCAGGCGTCGGCGCGATCGTGCTGCTGCTGCAGGCCGGCGTGATCGGCGCGGTGCTGATGATGAAGAGCCAGGGCAGTTCGTTCCAGACGGCGTCGCTAACGCTGGAGCCGCGGGCGGCTGCACCGGAGTTGCGATCCGCGGCCCCGATCACCCGCGACCTTGGTGCGGCGGCCAGCCCGCCGCGCGCGCTGGTGCGATTCGCGCCGGACGCCCGGATTTCCGACATCACGGCGCTGCTCGACAATTACCAGGCCTCGATCATTGGCGGGGCCCGCGAGGGCATGTTCCGCATCCAGTTCGGCAATAGCGCGATGAGCAAGAACGACGTTGCCGCGCTGCTCGGCAGGCTGCAGAAGGAAAAGATCGTCAGCCTCGCGGTGGAAACGCCGTAAGACGCAACCCGTCATAAACCTCCCCATGACGCGCTAGCGCGAGACGCCATGGCCTGTGAACGCTCGAAATGGCGGATCGAGACGTCGTTGGCGCTGATTGCGGCGCTGTTTATCGGTTCCACAGGTCCGGCCGCGGCGCAGAGCATCATGCGCACGCCGGAAATCCGCGTCGCGCCGCGGGTGCCGAGCGTCAGCACGAATGTCGGGCCGCGGGTCAATACCAATATCGGCGGGGCGGCGGTTGCGCGGACCCCCTCGCGGATCAGCGTCACCACCATGCCCCGCATTGGCGTGCACTCGACGCTGCCCTCCGCGCGCTATTCGCCCAACCTCCATCGCGCCTGCGACGCTGCCTATCGCGGCAGCGACGGCGAGTGCCTCGACCGCCCCGTCTCCACTGCGGATGGCGGCAGCGGCGGCAAGGCGGCCGGCAGGAAGGCCAAGGGCGGATCGCGCAACAACGCGCCGCAAACCGCGGTTGATCTCCGCGCGGTGCCCAACGAACTCGTGGCCGAGATCGATGGTGCGCTGACCGACGCGCAGATCGAGGAGCTGACGCGGCGTCATGGCTTGGCGCGGCTGGAGATACAGAACGTCCCGTTGCTCGGCTCCACTATCGGCCTGTTCCGCATCACCGATCGCCGCCCGGTGGACGTGGTGCGCCGGGCGCTGGCCGGCGACGGCCGTGTGCGCTCGGTGCAGCTCAATTTCCGCTACCTGCTGCAGGACCAGAAGACGGCACCGACCGAGGGCGATCCGGCGCAATACGCGCTGGCGCAGCTTCGCCTGCCGCAGGCGCACACGCTGGTCCGCGGCATGAACGTGACCATTGCCGTGATCGATTCCGGCATCGATGCCAACCATCCCGAGTTGGCGAATACGATTGCCGACACGTTCGATGCGATCGGCAGCAATGAAGGGCCGCATGCGCACGGCACCGGCATCGCGGGGGCGATCGCCGCCCATGCCAGGCTGATGGGGAGCGCGCCGGAGGTGCGCATTCTCGCGATCCGCGCGTTCGGCGCGACCGCGAACGGGGCGCAGGGCTCGTCCTATGTGATCCTGAAGGGACTGGATTATGCGGCGCTGCACGGCGCGCAGATCATCAATATGAGCTTTGCCGGCCCTAAGGATCCGCTGATCGAGCGGGCGGTCGCTGCGAGTGCGGCGCGCGGCATCTTGCTGGTCGCCGCCGCCGGTAATGCCGGGGCGAATTCGGCGCCGCTCTATCCCGCCGCGAACCCGAATGTGATCGCGGTCAGCGGCACCGATGCGCAGGAGAAACTGTTCTCCGCCTCGAACCGGGGCAACTACATCGCGCTCGCCGCGCCCGGCGCCGATATCTTCCTGCCGGCGCCGGACGGCAAATACCAGATCACCTCGGGCACGTCGTTTTCCGCCGCCTTCGTCAGCGGCATTGCGGCATTGGTGCTGGAGCGCAATCCTGCGCTGAAACCGAACGAGGTGCGTTCGATCCTGACCGGCACGGCGCGCGATCTCGGCGCCCCCGGACGTGACGATCTGTTTGGGGCGGGGCAGGCCGATGCGTTCGCGGCGGTATCCGCCGTTGCGGCAGTTCCTCTCGCCTCCGGCAAGCACGCACCGGCTGCGCCCGCGCAGGATAACACTTCTGTGAGCCGGGCGATGGAACAGTCGGCGCCAGCCATGGCCGCGGACAAATCGGCCGAAAATGACGTGAAAAGCCCCGCCGCGCAGTGAGTTTCCCGCGCTTTCGGGCCGCAGACCGTCGCCGCGGAAGGTTAAAAAAATCGAACGAGGATTTTGAACGTGGCGCTGGATGTCGCGACCAATAAAGTGTGGGAGCGATCCATTCCTCCCCATTGGCTATATTAGGCGCGAGCGCCCATCCACCCCAAGCGCCCATATGGCTTGACCCGTCCGGTTGTCCCCCCGGACGGGTCTTCATTTTTGGGGACAGCGCTTCCTTGTCGCACGCACGGTCATGCAGGTGTCGCGTCGACCGTCTAAGAGCCGCAAACCCAATAATCCAGTATTCCTGCGGACTTCTCTGCGTGCCCCGAGTCGTTTACGAAAAGGTGTTAGACTTTTTTAACCTTTTCCACAGAATATCCCCGTCATATTTTGATTCGGTTCGGTTGCGTCCTGCGTCCGTTTCTCTCTTTACGGGCTGTCTTAATGACAAATCGAACTGACGCGGCCAGAGGCCGCGAGATCGTGGCGCGCTGGTGCGCGCTGGCGGAAGCACGGCTGGAACACCTCACCGAACTGTTCGAATCCGGGCGCTGGCGCCGCTATCACAGCGATGTGTCCTTCCTCGAGAACGTCCAGGAGGCCAAGCAGGCGGTCGAGACCTGGCGCGACCTGTTGCGGCGCGAGGCCTCGCTGGACAATTCGCCGATCGACATCTCCTGGCTCGGCCGCGGCCGCGTGACGCCGCTGCCGGCTCCGGTACGGCTGCAGCAGCGACCGGTCGAGCGGCCGGCACCAGTGGCGCCGCCGGAGCCGCCGGTCGAGGTTGTCGCGCTCGTGCAGGCTGTGGAAGAGGAGGCGCCGGTGCCGGAAGAGGCGCCGCTGCCGCTGCTCGACCTCGCCGCCATGCAGGCGCGCTATCCGCTGCTGCGCAACACGCTCTAGAAAGCTTTTCGTTGACGCGTTTTCTTTACGCGAACCGGTCCCCACTTCGCTTGAAAACGCTCTGAAAGCTATCTTCGCACCGCGTTGCCGCCGAGCACGAGTTGCGCGTATTGCTGCGCGCCGGCGACTGACAGGTCCGTCGTGATCACGCGCGCATGGTCGAGCCCGACCACGGCGCCGCGCGGCGCTTCCGAGATCATGTTGTTGTTGACCAGCGCGATCCCGGCGCCCGGCACCACCGAGACGCCGATGCCGACAAACGCCTTGCGGATCACATTGCCCGTGATAGCGACGTCGCGCAGATATTTGCCCCAGCCGGCAACGATGCCGAAGGAGGGCGCATTCTCGATCACGTTGCCCGTGACGGCGGTGTCCGCCTCGATATAGATGCCGATGCCGGCGTCATCGTCCGGCGCGGTCCCGATCGGTCGCTTCGGGATCAGGTTGCGGATGATGTTGCCCTGGACCGCCGCGATGCGGCCACCCTCGTTGAAATTGCAGACGGAGACGCCAACGGCGGCGCCGTCGACCGTGTTGTTGGCGATGACGGCGCCCTCGAAGGCGAACTCCGAATAGAGCGCGACCTCGCGGACATCGCTGACGCTGTTGTCTGATATATGGATGTTCGACGCCGAATTGCCGCGCACGGCCGAATAATCGCAATTGCGAATGCGGTTGCCGCGCACGATCACATTGCCGGCGCGAAAGGCGTTGATGGCGTTGCCGTACTGGCCGGAGCCGCCGGGGCCAGCCTTGATGTCCTCGATGCGGTTGTCGGCAACGATCGTGCCGTCATCGCCGATGGCGGTGCGCAGGATCTCGATGCCGTTGTCGTTGGTGCCTGAGATCGTGTTGCGCGAGACCATCAGGCCCAGCGCGTCGAACGAGACGATGGCGGTGGTTGCAATGTTGGTGAAGATGTTGCCGCTGACGTCGCCCGACACCTGCTCGAACCAGATGCCGTTGCCGCCGCTGCCTTTGATCTCGCATCCGGTGATGCGGACATCGCGCGCGGTGAGGCAATGCACGAGGCCGCGACGTGTCGGCAGCGGCACATTGCCGCCGTCCAGCGTGAGGTCGGAGAGGCCGATGTTGTCGGCGCCTTCACCAAGAAACATCGACAGCCCGCCGTTGAAGACGAGTTTGGTCGCGCCGCGCACGCCGACGAGTTGCGAGCCGCGCTGCAGGCGGAGCAGGCCGGTGCGATAGACGCCCGGCGGCAGCGCCAGCGGCGCTTGCGCGCGCGCGGCCTCATCGATCGCGCGCTGCAGGGCCTTGGTCTGGTCGTCGGCACTGCCGGGGCGGACGCCATATTGCGTGGCGTCGCGGCCGAGCGCGGAGGTGAGCGGTGCCGCGCGCGCAGCGTCCGCCGACAGCGCCAGCGCGCCTGCGGCGCCCGCTGCGGAAGCTCCGATGAGATGGCGGCGATTGACGTCCATGATGCTTGGTCCTCGCGAGGCAGGTCGTAACGCAGAACTGTAGCCTGGCACGGTGAGCGCGAGGGGGCATGGACGCGATTGTTGCAGGTAGGGTTAATCCGCGGTGGAGCGGCAATGCGTAGGGTGGGCAAAGGCGCGTTAGCGCCGTGCCCACCATCAACACTCCGCTCATGATGGTGGGCACGCTTCCGCCTTCGCTCTTCGAGCTACGGCGGACAAGTCGCTTTGCCCACCCTACGCAGCTATGGTCGGCCGCCGCGCCAGCTTCACCATTTCCATCAGCAGCGCCTCGCCGGCATCGACGAGATCTTCCAGCGTGATGCGCTCGGTTCCCTTGCGCAGCGACGTGCCGTGACGCGGGATCAGCGGCACATGCACGAAGGCGGCGAGCTGCAGGCCGTCGGTCTTGTCCACCGCCTCGATTGCGCGCCAGCTTAGGTAGTTGCAGAGATAGCTGCCGGCGTCGCGGGAAGCGCGCGCGTCGACGCCGGTCGCGAGCGCGGCGCGCAGCAATTTTGCGGTGTGCGGTCCGAACATTGTCGGGTCAGTGCCGTCGACGATCGAGCCCTTGCGCGCGCGGCGGCGGCCGGCATCGGCGACCAGCGTGGTGACGGCATTGCGGGCGCGGGTCTCGATCCGCAGATGCGCGGTGCGACTGGCAAGCCCGAACATCAGAAGCACCCGCGGACGGACGCGCGCGATCAGCTCCGGCAATTCGCGATCGACGGTGTCGTAGGTGACGCGGAAGATGTGGCTCGTCAGCTTGACGTCATCGAAGGCGGGACGGCGAAGCTGCGTCAACCGTTTCACCAGCGGCATGGTCGGATTGAACGGCGCGCCGGGAAACGGACCGAAGCCGGTGACGAGCACGGAGAGCTTTTCGCTCATCGCAACAGTTCCGCGATCTGCTCGGCCGCCACCGCCGGCGAGATACGGCCGTCGGCGACCTCGGCCTCCGTCTTCTTCACCTTGGCGCGGATGGCGGGGTCCGAGCGCAGGCGCGCCATGATCCGCTGCTCCAGCATCGACCACATCCATTTCACCTGCTGCTCGCGCCGTCGCGCCGCGAACTCGCTGGAGGCGTTCATCGCGGTGCGATGCTCGACGATCTTCTGCCAGAGCTTGTCGATGCCCGTACCGGTCAGCGCCGAATAGGTCTCGACCGGCGGGTGCCAGTGTTGCGAACGCGGTGCCAATATATGCAGCGCGCTGCGATAGTCGGCCGCCGCGACATTGGCCCGCTTGAGATTGTCGCCGTCGGCCTTGTTGATCGCGATCATGTCGGCGAGCTCGACCAGGCCCTTCTTGATGCCCTGCAGCTCGTCGCCGGCGCCGGGCAGCATCAGCGCAAGGAAGAAATCGGTCATGTCGGAGACCGCGGTCTCGGACTGGCCGATGCCGACGGTCTCCACCAGCACCACATCAAAGCCGGCCGCCTCGCAGAGCAGCATCGCCTCGCGCGTCTTTGCCGCGACGCCGCCGAGCGTGCCGGAGGAAGGCGAGGGGCGGATATAGGCCTGCTCGGACGCCGAGAGCCGCGCCATCCGCGTCTTGTCGCCAAGGATCGAGCCGCCGGTGCGCGCCGACGACGGGTCGACCGCCAGCACCGCGACCTTGTGCCCGTGCTCGATCAGGTACATGCCGAGCGCGTCGATGGTGGTCGACTTGCCGACCCCGGGCGAGCCGGTGATGCCGACACGAAAAGCCTTGCCGGTCTCCGGGAGCAGCGCCTGCACCAGATCACGCGCCGCCGCCTGGTGGTCGGCGCGACGGCTTTCAATCAGCGTGATCGCACGCGCCAGCGCTGCGCGGTTGCCGGCGCGCAGGTCATGGGCGAGGGCGTTGATGTCGAGCGCTTTGGTGCCGCTCATTGCTGATCGTCTTCATCCGCTTTTGGCCGCGATCCCCCGAAAATCCTGGCACCCTCCGCCGTCAGATATGGCTTCAGCGTCTCCCACGGCACGAAGGCGACATACTGGCCCTCGGCGTAGGGGCCGACCGCGTAGGGCGGATAATGGAAGGTCAGGCCGGAGCTCTTGCCCGTCTCGGTCGAAGGCGCCAGCGTCACCGCGCCGATCTTGATCAGCGTCGGTTTCAGTTCCTTGTACCATTCGGCGGTCGCCGTCTCGCCGGTGCCGCGCTTCTTCTTCTCGGTGTTCAACGAAGCGATAACTGCCTCCAGCATCGCCTTCATGGTCGGTCCGTCGTCGGCGGTCTCCGTGAAGAAGGGGCGGATGCTGATGCGCTTCTTGTCGATGGAATCCCACAGGATCGTGTTGACGTCAGAGTTCGGATGCGCACCGTGGGTATTGATGTAGTCGTTGCGGAGGACGCTGACGTAATGGCCACCGACCACCGAGCGGACATTGTACTTGCGCTCGAAGGTCCAGCCGCCACGGTCGAACAGTTGCGGATCCTGCTTCCGTGTGGATGCCGCTTCGGCCGCGCTCTTGTCGACCCACTTCCTGCCTTCGGCAAGGCAATTGGCTGATAGCGCGGGATCGGCCTTGATCTTGTCGTCGAGATAGACGGTGGCTTCGATGCTCCTGTTCTTGACCAAAGCGTCCGGCTTCGGATCGGCGAAGGCCGGCTGGAGACATATGACGCTCAATGCCAGCGCGATGCTTAATTTGCTCAGTAAGGTCAAGGTTTGACTTCCTTGGCAATTTGTCCGGCGAAGCGCTTCAGAGGTTCGAGATCGCGCTCGACCATGTTCCATAGCAAATCCGCGTCAGTTCGGTGATAAGCGTGGCGCAGCCAATTTCCAAGGTCGGCCAAACCTCGCCAATTGATACCAGGTTCTCTCGCCTTCAATTCCGTCGGAATAGACCGAGACGCTTCGCTAATGATTTCAAGCAATCTTTCCGTCGCTAGTCGTGCCAGCAGATCAGCGGCAAAGCTTTCGCGCGTGTGCCCAGCCACCATGTGTCGAATATGGTCGATCGCCGCGACGATGTGATCGATTCGATCAGCGAGGGTTGGGCGCACGTCAAAACACTTCGACGATATCGTCCGCTATGCGCTGCGCGAAGCGGGGAGTGAGGGAGCGTCGCGTGGTAGCCTGCGCCTGCAATCCGGTCGCATCCTCTATGATATGCTCAACATTAATCAAGTTAAGGAGCGAGAACGAGGCGTCTGGCTCGATCTCGACAAGCACATCGATGTCGCTGTCAGGCCGATTGTCGCCGCGTACGCGAGAGCCGAAAATGGCAAGCTTCGACACACCCGTCGCCTTTATGGCGTCGGTGTTCTTCCGTATCGCAGCAATGATTTCGTCACGCGTCATCGCACAACTCTCAGCGGCTTCGCTAGTAGTCTATCAACTACTCCGCCGCCTCGCTATGGCCGAGCCGGGCGTTGAGCTTGTGGATCAGCTCTTCGGCGGCGTCGGAAATCACGGTGCCCGGCGGGAAGATCGCTTCCGCGCCCGCCTGGTACAGCGCCTCATAGTCCTGCGGCGGCACCACGCCGCCGATGATGATCATGATGTCCTCGCGGCCGTATTTCTTCAGCGCGGCCTTCAGTTCCGGCACCGCCGTCAGATGCGCGGCGGCGAGTGAGGAGACGCCCAGGATGTGCACGTCGTTTTCCACCGCCTGTCGCGCCGCTTCGTCGGCGGTGGCGAACAACGGCCCGATATCGACGTCGAAGCCGATGTCGGCAAAGGCCGATGCGATCACCTTCTGGCCGCGGTCGTGGCCGTCCTGGCCGATCTTCGCCACCAGGATGCGCGGCCGGCGGCCCTCGGCCTCCTCGAAGGCGTCGATCAGCGCCTGCACCTTCTCGACCCGGTTGGACATGGCGGCTGCCTCCCGCTTGTAGACGCCGGTGATGGACTTGATCTCGGCGCGATGGCGGCCGAACACTCTTTCCATGGCGTCCGAAATCTCGCCGACGGTCGCCTTGGCACGCGCGGCGTCGATGGCGAGCGCCAGCAGGTTGCCGTTGCCCTCGGAGGCCGAACGGCTCAGCGCCGCCAGGGCCTGCTCGACGTCCTTCTGATTGCGCTCATGCCGCAGCCGCTTCAGCTTGTCGATCTGCAGCCGCCGCACGTTGGTATTGTCGACCTTCAAGACGTCGATCGGCGCCTCGTTCTCCGGCCTGTACTTATTGACGCCGATCACCGCCTGCTTACCCGCATCGATCCGCGCCTGGGTCTTGGCGGACGCTTCCTCGATGCGCAGCTTCGGCACGCCGGCTTCGATCGCCTTCGCCATGCCGCCCAGTTCCTCAACCTCCTGGATGTGGCCCCAGGCTTTGGCGGCGAGATCGCGGGTCAGCCGCTCGACATAGTAGGAGCCGCCCCAGGGATCGATGATCCGGTTGGTGCCGCTTTCCTGCTGCAGGAAGAGCTGGGTGTTGCGCGCAATGCGGGCGGAGAAGTCGGTCGGCAGCGCCAGCGCTTCATCGAGAGCATTGGTGTGCAGCGACTGGGTGTGTCCTTGCGTTGCCGCCATCGCCTCGATGGTCGTGCGCATCACGTTATTGAAGACGTCTTGCGCGGTCAGCGACCAGCCCGAGGTCTGGCAATGCGTGCGCAGCGACAGCGAGCGCGGGTCCTTCGGGTTGAACGGCTTCAAGAGCTTGGCCCAGAGCAGCCGCGCGGCGCGCATCTTGGCAACTTCCATGAAGAAGTTCATGCCGATCGCCCAGAAGAACGACAGCCGCGGCGCGAAGCGGTCGACATCGAGGCCGGCGGCAAGGCCGGCGCGCAGATATTCGACGCCATCGGCGAGCGTATAGGCCAGCTCGAGATCCTGTGTCGCCCCGGCCTCCTGCATGTGATAGCCGGAGATCGAGATCGAGTTGAACTTCGGCATCCGCTGCGAGGTGAAGGCGAAGATGTCGGAGATGATCCGCATCGAGGGCGTCGGCGGATAGATGTAGGTGTTGCGCACCATGAACTCTTTCAGAATGTCGTTCTGAATGGTGCCCGACAATTTCTCCGGCGGCACGCCCTGTTCCTCGGCGGCCACCACGAACAGTGCAAGGACCGGCAGCACCGCGCCGTTCATGGTCATCGACACGCTCATCTGGTCGAGCGGGATGCCAGCGAACAGCGTGCGCATGTCGTAGATCGAGTCGATGGCAACGCCGGCCATGCCGACGTCGCCGGAGACGCGCGGATGATCCGAGTCATAGCCGCGGTGGGTGGCAAGGTCGAAGGCGACCGAGAGGCCTTTCTGCCCTGCCGCGAGGTTACGGCGATAGAAGGCGTTCGAGTCCTCCGCCGTGGAGAAGCCGGCATATTGCCTGATGGTCCAGGGCTGGTTGACGTACATCGTCGGGTAGGGGCCGCGCAAATAGGGCGCGATGCCCGGCCAGGTCTCGAGAAAGTCGATGCCTTGAAGATCGGTCTCGCTATAGCTGGGCTTTACCGGGATGCCCTCTGGCGTCAGCCAAGGGTCTGTACTGCCGGTGGGCGCGACGGACACGGTTTTCTCAAACGCGATATCGGCGAAGTCAGGTATGCGGCTCATGGTCATCAACTATAGCATGTGCGATCGAAAGTGGTGGCTACCTCAGTCATGGTCCGGATGCTGGTGGCTGACGATGGTCGCCATCTTCTCCGGTCCGTAATTCTGCTGCGTGGTCTGGCTCGGCAGGTTGGCGATGCCGACCACCCAGCCGAGGCGGGATTCAGTGCCGTATTGCCGCGTCGGCGCCACCATGTCGGGCCGGTCGAAGGTGCCGGTCATGATCTCGATGCGGGGGCCGTCGATACGGCGGAAGCTCAAGGGTGTGCCGCAGGCGGCGCAGAAATCGCGCTCGGCGATCGAAGAGGAGCGGAACGAGGCCGGCTTGCCGCGGGTCCAGGCGAAATTGGCATGGTCGATGTCGGCGAAGGAGGCGAACGGCGCGCCGGAGGCCTTCTGGCACATCCGGCAATGGCAGATGCTGATACGCGTCGGCGCCGCCGTTACCGCAAAGCGGATCGCGCCGCATTGGCAGCCGCCGGTCAGAACGGGTTTTTGGCTCGACGTCATGCTCACTCCATCCGCCGATAGGCTTCCTGCAGCGTCGCCGGCGCGTCGCAGCCGGCAAAGATGAAATCGGTCACGCCGGACGCACGCAGTGCGGCTTCCAGCTCCCCCGGCCGTCCAGCCAGATAGATATGCCTTGCGCCGGCGGCTTGAAGGGCCTTGGCGGCTGCAACCGCGTGTTCCGCGTAGACCTTGTCCGAGGAACACAGGCAGGCGATCGCGGCGCCCGACGCTTTGAAAGCCTTCCCAAGCGCAGCAGGATCGGAAAATCCCTCGCTGTCGAGCGCCTCGATGCCGCCGGTCTCGAAGAAGCTCTTCGCAAAGGTGGCGCGCGCGGTGAAGTCGGCGGCCGTACCGAGGTTGGCGAGGAAGATTTTTGGACGCGCCCCGCTCGCCTTCAGCTTTGCGTCGGATTTGTCGCGCAGTGCCTCGAAGGGTTCGGCGAGCCGCATCGGCGACAGCGCGTCGAACTTGAATTTGGCCTCGCCATAGGGTGGCAGCACAACCGGCTTTGCTTCCAGCACCGTTGCATCGGCCTCGTGCAGGTTCGGAAACTCGCTGGCGCCGGTCAGCACGTCACGACGCTTGGCGATGTTGGCCTCGCGCGCGGCACGCGTAGCGGCGACCTTGCGCTGGATCAGGTTCTGTTGAAGCGCCGCAAAGATGCCGCCGGCTCTTTCGATCTCCTGGAACAACAACCAGGCCGCTTCGCAAAGCTCCTTTGTCAGCGCCTCGATGCCGCCGGAGCCTGCCGCTGGATCGGATACTTTCGAAAGATTGGACTCTTCCAAGAGAATGAGCTGCGTGTTGCGCGCAACGCGGCGGGCAAAGTCGTCGGGCAGTCCCAGCGCGAGCGTGTGCGGCAGCACGGTGACGGCGTTGGCGCCGCCAAGCCCCGCCGAGAAGGCGGCCATGGTGGCGCGCAGCATGTTCACATAGGCATCGCGCTCCGTCAGCATCCGCCAGGCGGTGTCGGCGGCGATGAACAGTGGTCGTGGCGTCAGTCGGCAGGCCTGTTCGACCCGCGCCCACAAGAGCCGCAGCGCGCGGAATTTCGCCAGCGTCAGGAACTGGTCGGTATCGGCGCTGAGCCGCGCATAGACCATGCCTTGGGCATCCTCGAGCGCGACACCGGCTTGTTCGAGGGCGCGCAGATAGGCGACCCCGCTTGCCAGCACGAAGGCGAGTTCCTGCACCTCCGATCCGCCGGCATCATGGATCACCCGCCCATCTGCAGCGGCGAAAGGCCCCTTGAATCCGAGCGCCGCCAGGCCTTTGACGGCGCCGGTCACCGCCGGCACGATCTCGCTCCACTCATAGGGGCTAAAGCCCCAGACCGCACAGGCCGCCAGCGGATCGAGCCCGAAACGGATGTCGCACTTGGCGGGATCAAATCCCCTGCGCTTCACATATTCCGCGACGTGGATCGCGGCCATCCGTGATTGCGGGCCGATCTGGAGATCCAGCGCGATACCGGCATCGAGGTAGATGCCGTCGAGCACCTTGTCGACGGCTTCGGCCGTTGGCTCTAGTCCAAAACCATAGGCGCCACTGCCGCCGGCGAAGACCAGCGCGAGGCCGGTGGCGCCATTCTCGAGATCATGCAGCGCCTGCGCATTGGCGCGGCGCGGGTCGGGATCGTCGATCCGCTGCATGATCTGCCAGGGCGCAGCCTGGCCTCGGCCGGCGATCGGGCTGGCATTGGTGGCGCGGCGATAGATCGGCTCGATTTTGATCCCGTCATAGGTCTTGCCGACCAGTTTCTCGAACGGCGCGCCCTTCAGGACGCCGTCGACCAGCTTGCGCCAGTCCTCGTAAGTCGCCGGCGCAAAATCGGCCGCCAATCGCAGATCGTCAGTCGTGGTCGTCATCCGCCCTATCGTTCCTCAAGTCTTCCTCGCCGTTTGACCGGAAATTGCCACGCCGAAGCCGCCAAGCCAAACCCTAGTTTGGGGTACCGTAGCCCGGGTGAAGCGCTAGCGTAACCCGGGGCCGCTCGCAAACGTTGATGCAGGTATCCCGGGTTGCGCGTTCCGCTCCACCCGGGCTACGCGTCACCCACCGAAATCCGGGAGCCGCACGATACCGTCGGTCGAAACCGCCGCCAGCGCATCCCTGATCCTGCGTCCCGCAATGACACGGTCGGGCGCGATTTCCGCGAGCGGCACCAGCACGAAGGCGCGCTCGAACAGGCGAGGGTGCGGCAGCGTCAATTCCGGCCGGTCGATCCTGACATCGTCATAGGCGATCAGGTCGAGATCGAGCGTGCGCGGGCCGAAGCGGCGTTCGGGGGAGCGGTCGCGGCCGAACTTGGTCTCGACCTTCTGCAGGCAGAACAAGAGTGCGTGGGGATCGAGGCTGGTTTCGATCTCGATGCAGGCATTGACGAAGCCTGGCTGTTGCTCGTCGCCCCAGGGAGGCGTGGCATAATCCGCCGAGCGGGCCACCAGCGCGGCCTGCGTCATGCCGCAAACTTGCGGAATGGCCTTGTTGAACGTCGCGCGGACGTCGCCGAGATTGCCGCCCAATGCAATCAGCGCGCTAGCCATGCGCGGCCGTTTGCCGCGTGCGCGTCAGCACCACGCCGACATCCTCGAAGATCGCGGCGATTGGCGCGTGCGGCTTGTGCACGGTGACCTTGACCGCGCTGACGCGAGGGAAGGTCGACAGCACCGCGTCCGCCACCGCGCCCGCGGCTCGCTCCAGGAGCTTGTAATTGGTATCCTTGAATGCCTCGGTCGCGGTCGCCACCACGTTGGAATAGGACACGGTGTCGGCAAGCTTGTCGGTGCGCGAGGATTCGGAGAGGTCCACGGAGAGTTCGAGATCGATGACGAAGCGCTGCCCGACTTCGCTCTCGTGTTCCATCACGCCGTGACGGGCATGGATGAAGATGCCGGTGATGAAGATCGTATCGGTCATTCCTGCTCCCTGATCGCTGCCGCCACCCGCAACGCCTGCACTGTTTCCGCGACATCGTGAGCGCGGATGATCTGCGCGCCGCTCTGTGCAGCGATGAGATGCGCCGCGATCGAGCCGCCGATGCGCTGGTGCGGCTCCGACGGCGTCACGGTGCTGATGAAGCGCTTGCGCGAGGCGCCGACGAGAAGCGGCAGGCCGAACGCGCGAAGCTCTGCGAGCCGCGCCAGCACCATCATGCTCTGCTGCGGCGTCTTGCCAAAGCCGATGCCGGGATCGAGCACGATCTGGTCGGCCGAAATGCCAGCCTTGGCGGCGATGTCGAGCGAACGGGCGAAGAAGGCCGAAACATCCTTCATGATGTCGATCGAGGGATCGGCCTGGTCGCGGTTATGCATGATGATGATAGGCACGTGCTGCGCCGCGACCAAGGGCGCCATGCCGGCATCGCGCTGCAGGCCCCAGACATCGTTGGCGATGAGCGCGCCGTGATCGAGCGCCCAGGCCACGACGTCCGATTTCATGCTGTCGATCGATACGGGCACGCCGAGCGAGACGACATCCGCCAGCACGGGCTGCAACCGCCGCAACTCCTCTTCCACCGAGACCGGCTGGGAACCGTAGGGGCGGGTGGATTCGGCGCCGATGTCGATGATGTCGGCGCCTTCGGCGACCATCTTGCGCGCCTGCGCCAGCGCCTGTTCAGGCGCGGTAAACCGGCCGCCGTCGGAAAAAGAATCCGGGGTGATGTTGAGCACGCCCATCACGGCCGGGTAGGGCCGGGATAGCAGCGCCGGCAGTACCGAAGTCCCGCCGGAATGGACGTCCCTTTGCATCGCAGCAATCATGCCGGTCGATTTGCGCGTCCCGCACCGGCGAGTCAAGCTGGGAATAGCGAACGGGCTTAGAGCATGATCCGGAAAAGTGGAAACCGGTTTTCCGAAAAGATCATGCTCAAACAAAGAGATGAGATCATGATCCGATTCCGTCTAATCGGATCATGATCTAGTAAGTGATCTTGGGCGGCAATTTGCGTGCGCGCTCGATCAGGAGCTCGACCGATTTCTCCGAGGGCAGGACGCGGACGAGCTTACGCTTGGTGTTCACGTCCTTCATGTTCTGTGCAAGCCGCGCCGGATTGCGCAGCGCGAGTTCGCGAACGGTGGTGACGCCGGCGGCGCGGACCAACCCGACCTTTGCCTTACCCATCCCGGGAATGCGCATGTAGTCGGAGACGTTGGCCCATTCGAGCAATTGTTGTTCGCTGATGCCGGTCTTAGCCGCGAGCACCTTGCGTCCCTTGACGGTGCGGGCGGCTTCGAGCAGCGCGTCCGTGGTGCGAATGCCCTGAGCCTTCAATTTCGAGGCGCAATAGGCGCTCAGACCATCGATCTCGGAAAGTGGATATGTCATGATGTCTGGTATTGAATGACTCAACCTGAGGGTGCGTTCAAGCAAATTGGCTGAGTCCTGGCGTCCCCGCGACGATCTCGCCCATCTGATCCGCTCCGAGTTTGTCGCGCCCGAACCGGAAAAGTTCACGCGCAATCTTCTGAACCTCATTCATGCTGAGGCCGAGCGCCATCAGCCTGGTGCCGACAGCCATCAATCCGCCGCCCATCAATCGCACGAGACCTGCACTGTTGTCCGCGGCCGCAATCGCCGCTTCCGCGCCCGGAATCTGGCCGATCAGCGCTTCAACCTGGCTGGATGGCCCCTCCCGACGGAGGAAACCCAGAACGATGCCGACGGTCTTTTCGGCGACAGCGCTATCGATGCCGGCCTCGGCGGCCAGCCGTCCAACCAGTTCGTCCATCTTGCCCCGCCCTCTGCCGGCTTGCCGCCGGACCTTGCTTGGGAATTGATCTTGAGCGCCTGTGTTGCGAATTACAAGCGACGAGCGCAGATGATCCCACTTTTCGTCCTCATCACAGGCGAAGTGTTGCAGTAATACAAGAGTACATATGCTAATCGCGCTGTTCTATCGCGTTGCGTCATCGTTTTTTGAACGGCTCGCAAGCGAAAGAGAAGATGAGAAGTGTGACGTCCGGGCGGCAAAAAAGCGCTGGCGGCGCTTGACAGTTTTAATCGACGGGCAAGATGCAATATGATGGGTGTGTTCGGCGAAGATGCCTTCCCGATACGCGCGAAGAGGCGATGCGATGGCGACTTCCGACAACAAGATTGCCGATACGGACGAGAAGATTTTTATCGGTAAGGGCGAACAAGCGGCGTGGCTGACACTTGCGTTCGCCAATCGCCACGGACTTGTTACCGGCGCAACGGGAACTGGCAAGACCGTCACACTGCAGGTGATGGCGGAAGGATTTGCGCGCGCTGGCGTTCCGGTCTTTGCCGCCGATATCAAGGGAGATCTGTCCGGGATCGCTGAAGTCGGCGAGGCCAAGGACTTCATTGTCAAGCGCGCCAGCGAGATGGGGCTGAAATTCCAGCCGGACCAGTTCTCGACGGTGTTCTGGGATGTGTTCGGCGAGCAGGGGCATCCGGTGCGCGCGACCGTCACCGAGATGGGACCGCTGTTGCTGTCACGGATGCTTGATCTCAACGACGTCCAGGAAGGTGTTCTCAACGTCGCGTTCCGGGTCGCCGACGAGAACGGACTTGCACTGATCGACATGAAGGATCTGCGCGCGCTTCTGGATGCGATTGTGCCGTCTGGCGGCAAGAAAGCCGCCGATGATGAGGAAGATCCGCTGGAGCCGCTCCGCAAAGCAGCGCAGAGCTTCGGCAATGTCAGCAAGGCGACCGTTGGGACCATCCAGCGCCAGCTCCTGGTGCTGGAAAATCAGGGCGGCGCGAAATTCTTCGGCGAGCCGGCTTTGACGCTGAAGGATTTCATGAAGACCGACAGCGACGGCCGCGGCATCGTCAACATCCTCGCTGCCGACAAGTTGATGCAGAGCCCGCGGCTCTATGCAACCTTCCTGTTGTGGATGCTTTCAGAATTGTTCGAAGAACTGCCGGAGGCCGGCGACCTGCCGAAGCCGAAGCTGGTGTTCTTCTTCGACGAGGCGCATCTCTTGTTCAACGATGCGCCGAAAGCGCTGCTGGACAAGATCGAGCAAGTGGTGCGGCTGATCCGCTCCAAGGGCGTCGGCGTCTACTTCGTCACCCAGAATCCGATCGACGTGCCGGACAAGGTGCTCGCGCAATTGGGCAACCGCGTGCAGCATGCGTTGCGTGCCTTCACGCCGCGCGACCAGAAGGCGGTCGCGGCCGCCGCGCAAACGTTCCGGCCCAATCCGAAGCTCGATACCGCCCGCGTGATCATGGAACTCGGCAAGGGCGAGGCGCTGGTGTCCTTCCTCGAAGGAAGCGGTACGCCGTCGATGGTCGAGCGCGTGATGATCCGGCCGCCGTCAGCACGGATCGGGCCGGTTACGCCGGAGGAGCGCAAGAAGATCATCGACGCAAGCCCGTTCAAGGGTAAATACGATACCGCGATCGATTCCGAATCCGCTTACGAGATACTGCAGAAGCGGATCGAGGGGACGGCGCCGCCGGCGGACGGCTCGGAAGCTGGCGGAGGCGGTGGCATTCTCGGCCAGATCGGCGATATTGCCGCCACGATCTTTGGCACCAATGTGAGGCGCGGCAGGCTGTCGACCGGTCAGGTCATCGCGCGCAACGTCACGCGCTCGGTCACCAACAAGGTGATCGGCGGCATCGTGGCCGACGTCGGCAAATCGGTCGGCGGTCAGGTCGGCGGCTCGATCGGACGTGCACTGGTGCGCGGCGCGCTTGGCGGCCTGTTGCGGCGGTAGTGTCGCTGCGACACCAGATTGTGACGAGGGATGGATTGCTTTGTCGCTCCGCTCCTCGCAATGACGAACGGGGGGCTCCCCGCTCCAGCCGCTGTCATTGCGAGCCACCCGGTCGGCGCGAAGCGCCGCCGGATGACAGGCTCCGCGAAGCAATCCCTGCGTTATCACGAAATGAAAAGGATCAACGGCTTGCTGATGTCTGGAACGAGCTTGTGCTGAGATACCCATCGCTTCGGGCACCGCTCGACATCCTGTTCTTCCTCGGCTGCATCGCGCTGACCGCCGATGTGCTCGTTCCCGAGATTTTCGGGCACGGCAAGACCAAGGATTATCCGCTGTGGTATTGGGCCGGGCAGCAGGTGCTGCAGGGCAAGGATCTCTATCCCGCCGATCCCCATACCTATTTTGATTTCATCTACCCGCCGCTGCCGGCGGTGCTGCTCGCTGTGCCCAGCTATTTCGGCAAGGTCGCGCTCTATCTCGCGCTCTCCCTGCTCAACATCATCGCCTGGTGGATGACGGCGCAGCTATCGCACGCGATGGCGGGATCGGGCCGCAAGCCGGGTTGGCTGTTGGAGGCGCTGCCCGGCCTCGTCACGCTCACATTTGTCTTTGATATGTTCGATCTCGGCCAGCCGAATCTGATCCTGCTGGCGATGATGCTGTACGGATTCTGGCTGTTGCGGCTGAGCCGGCCGTGGTTCGCGGGAAGCATGTTTGCGCTGGCGACCGCGATCAAGGTGTTTCCGATAGCAGTATTGCCCTATCTGATCTGGCGCAGGCACTGGACGGCGGTTGCGAGTACGTTGGTGTTTCTCGCCGTGTTCTTGTTCGTGCTGCCGGCGCCGTTCCGCGGCTTCCAGCACAACGTCACGGAATTGAAGACCTGGTATCAGGGCATGGTCGGCTCGAGCTCGGAAAAGGGCTTCGGCCAACGCGACGAGCAGAACTGGTCCTGGGTGAACCAGTCGATCATCGCGATGACGCATCGGCTGACGCGTCCGGTCAACTACAACCAGGACGATCCGTTCAAGGCCAAGCCGGCGCGGTACATGAACATCGTCGATCTCGACTTCAAGACGTCGAACCTCATCGTGCTGGCGATCTCGCTCGCGCTCGGTCTCGGCTACATCGCGGTGATGCCGCCGGCGTCGCGCCGGACTGAAAAGTCCGATGCGGAGGAGATCGGCATCCTGTTCTGCCTGATGACGGTCGCCTCGCCACTGGCGCGGCAATACTACTTCCTCTGGCTGTTCTTCCCGATGACGGTCCTGATGCACCGCGCCGCCTTTGATCCGCGGCCGGCGGTCCGGACCGGGACGTGGATCCTGCTGGCCGTCGCCGGCTGCCTGCTCCTGTTGTCGCTGCCGCTGTTTCCGATCGATGTGCAGGCCTACGGTAACAATCTCGTGGCGACCATCGTGCTCGCGGGTGGATTGGTCTGGCATATGCGGCATTCGCCTGCGGCCGATGCCGCCGGCGCTTTGCCTCCGGCGGCAGGCGGGCTAAAACTCGGTGACAACAGCGCCCACAGCTAGGGAATTCAGCGATGTCCAGTCCAAAGCTTCAAGCCGTCCTCGACCGCATCGACGCCGATTTCGACAACAGCCTGGAGCGGCTGTTCTCGCTCCTGCGGATCAAATCGATCTCGGCCGATCCGGCCTTTGCGGCTGACTGCAAGGCGGCAGCCGAGCATCTCGCCAAGGACATCGCGACGCTTGGCTTCGCGGCCGAGGTCAGGCCGACCGCGGGCCATCCGGCCATCGTCGCCAAGGCCAATGGCAGCACGGATGGCCGGCCGCATGTGCTGTTCTACGGCCACTACGACGTGCAGCCGGTCGATCCGCTCGATCTCTGGCACCGTCCGCCGTTCGAGCCCGTCGTCACCGACCATGCCGACGGCCGCAAGATCATCGTTGCGCGCGGCGCGGAGGACGACAAGGGCCAGTTGATGACCTTCATCGAAGCCTGCCGCGCCTGGAAGCAGGTCGCGGGTTCGCTGCCGGTCGATATCACCATCCTGATCGAGGGCGAGGAGGAAGTGGGCTCGAAGAATTTCGTGCCCTTCCTGGAAGCCAACAAGTCGGAGTTCAAGGCCGATTTCGCGCTGGTCTGCGACACCGGCATGTGGGATCCGAACACGCCGGCGATCACCACCTCGCTGCGTGGCCTCGTTTATGACGAGGTCAAGATCAAGGCTGCCAACCGCGATCTGCATTCCGGCGTATTCGGTGGCGGCGCGCAGAATCCGATCCGCGTGCTGACCCGCATTCTCGGCGGCCTGTTCGACGACAATGGCCGCATCACCATTCCCGGCTTCTATGACGGCGTGAAGGACCTGCCGGCGGATGTGCTCGCGCAGTGGAAGAAGCTCAATCTGACGCCCGAGAGTTTCCTGAAGCCGATCGGGCTCTCGGTGCCGGCCGGCGAGAAGGATCGTCTATTGATCGAGCAGATCTCCTCGCGCCCGACCTGCGACATCAATGGCATCGTCGGCGGCTATATCGGCGAGGGTTCGAAGACGGTGATCCCGTCGCTCGCCTCGGCCAAGATCTCGTTCCGCCTGGTCGAAGGGCAGGATCCCGCCAAGATCCGAAAGGCGTTCCGCGATTACGTGACCTCGCGGATCCCGGCCGATTGTTCGGTCGAGTTCGGCGACCATTCCAGCGCGCCCGCGATCGCGCTTGACTGGAACATGAAGCCGCTCGCCGGCGCCCGGCGCGCGCTGACGGAAGAGTGGGGCAAGGAAGCGGTTCTCATGGGATCAGGCGCATCGATCCCGATCGTCGCCGATTTCAAGCGCACACTCGGCCTCGATTCGCTTCTGGTCGGCTTCGGGCTCGACGACGACAATATCCATTCGCCGAACGAGAAATACGACCTCAAGAGCTTCCACAAGGGCATCCGCTCCTGGGCCCGCATCCTGGCCGCGCTTGCGGAGCAGAAATAGTTTCAGCACGGCGTAGGCGTAGGGTGGGCAAAGCGCCTACACGCGCCAATGTATAGACGAGCACAGGCGGAAGCGTGCCCACCATTGCGAGCGGAGTGCTGATGGTGGGCACGCTTCCGCCGGCGTTCGTTTGAACGGCGGCGCAAGAAGTCGCTTTGCCCACCCTACCGGCATCACCCTTAAAAGCTAAAACGCCGCCCGGAATTGGGCGGCGTTTTTATTCGGTCGTGCAGAGGTTGTTGGAAGCAACCTTACACCAAAATCCCGAAAATTCAATTGCGGAAGCTCGGGTCGATGCGGTCGAGCTTGCGGAGCAGGGGTGGCCACACCAGCGTCGTCGAGCGCAGTTCGGCGCGGTCTGGATTGGAGAGCAGCGTGGTGTTCTTGTCGATCACGGACTGCTCGACCGGGTAGACGGTCGGGCCCAGCATGCGGGTGCGCACCTGCATGGTGCAGGCCCTCTCCAAATGGTACATGCGCTCGAAGGCGGAGGCGACGGAGCGGCCGACCGTCAGCGTGCCGTGGTTGCGCAACAGCATGTGGTTCCTGTTGCCGATGTCCCGCTGCAGCCGCGGGCGCTCGTCATGATCGAGCGCGATGCCCTCATAGTCGTGATAGGCGAGATCATGGGTGACGAGCTGGGCGGTCTGGTTCAGCGGCAGCAGCCCTTCCGGGCAGCTCGAGACCGCGGTGCCGTCAGGCGTGTGCAGATGGAGCACGCAGCCGGCGTCCTCGCGCACCTCGTGGATGGCGGAATGGATGGTGAAGCCGGCGGGGTTGATGTTGTAGTCGGTCTTGGACAGCAGATTGCCGTTGAGATCGACCTTGACCAGGCTGGAGGCCGTGATCTCCTCGAACATCAGGCCATACGGATTGATCAGGAAATGATGCTCCGGCCCCGGCACGCGCGCGGAGATGTGGGTGTCGACCAGATCGTCCCAGCCGTACAGCGCCACGAGGCGGTAGCAGGCGGCGAGGTTGACGCGCTGTTGCCACTCGGCATCCGTCATATCCGACGGCACTTCCTTCAAGCGAGCTTCCGCTGGCGACATGACCGGCTTCTCCCATGTGTCGATTTGTCAACGGGAAGCGTAACCTTGCCGCCAGCCGGCAGCAAGGCAAGTTCGGGGTGCCTGATATGCGGTACCGGCGAAAGCCAGACTACGGGGCGGGGATCGCGAGCAGGCTCGAGATGCTGCGGCCGCGGATGTCGTAGACGCGGGCGAACACGACATCGTCGCGCTTGATCTCGACCAGCACGGGCGCGGTCAGGCCCTTGCAGTAGAACTCGCCGAGCGTCATGGCGAAATCGGCGGACTGGCTGTCCCAGCCGATGGTGAAGTCCGGGCCGAGCGCAACCTGCGCCGGGCGCTGCGGGCCGCAGACGGCGACCTTCCATTTTCCGTTAAGCGGCGGAATTTCCTGCCGCTCGATCAATTGCTCGCGCAGGCCATCGGAAGCCTGCTTCAGGGCCAGGCCCCAGTAGTCCAGCATGAACAGGTCGTCGGCACCGCGGACCGTGCCGGCGATATGGTTGAAGTGGGTATATTGGTAAGGATGGAGCCGGATCATCTCGCTGAGCGGCAGCAGCAGGCCGAAGGTGAAGACGGCGAGCGCCACCGGCTGCCAGCTCCGACGCTTTTCGCCGAGCCAGTCCATGGTGCGGGCGAAGGCAAAGCCCGCCAGCACCGCCATCGGCGGGATCACGAAAATGAAATGGCGGATGCCGTTATAAAGCGCCGGCCGCTTCACCATTGCGATGACCAGCGGCAACGTTGCCGCCAGCGTCAGCATCAGCAGGACGGTCTTGCGCCGCGCGGCGACGTCGGCGCGCGACAGCGACATCAAGCTCATGACAACCGCTGCAACCAGGAGGCCCAGCAGCACCTCGGGGAGCTGCAGCGCGAACAGCGTCGGCAGATAGGACCACGGCATGTCCGGCACCGAGACCAGCGCGCCGTCGAACATCTCCTTCCAGGGTTTCTCGAAGAAGTGCGAGAAATAGGTGACGGCCTCGAGCGGGTGGCCCGGTTCCATGATCGACCACGGCCAGATCAGGCCCATCACCAGATAGCCGAAGATCAGCCCGGGCAGCAGCACGTAGACCACATGGACGAAGCGATACGCCGCCTCGCGCGGGCCTTGCTTGCGGACTTCTTCAAGCAGCAACGGCACGAAACCCACCGCAGCGTAGATCAATGCCAGACCGCCGAGAACCCGGCAGCCGAGCGAAAGCCCGGCGCCAAACCCGACGATCAGGATGGTGCGCGGCGAAGGCGCCGGATATTCCTCGGCAAGGCGCACAAGACCCATCAGCAGGATCATCATCGCCACTGCGAATGGCGCATCCTTCGGGTTCATGAACATGTGGCCGTAGAAGGTCGGGCACAGCGCGAGCAACAGCAGCGCGGCAAGGCCGGCCAGCGGGCCGCCCACGCGGCGGCCGAGCCGCCAGCTCACCGCAAGCCCGATCACGCCAACGACGGCGCCGAGCAGCCGGCGGGTTTCGAACAATTCGAGCGGGATGACCTTGTGCAGGAGCGCCGCGGCCATGTCGAAACCGCCGCCATACATGTAGAGATTGGCGAATGACAGCGCGCCGGTGTCCTTGAAGCCGGAACCGTACATTCGCAGCAGCAGGTCGGCGTATTCGGCGTGGGTGTAATCGTCCCAGCCCAGCCCGTAATCGCGGAACGTGAGGCCTGCGATCAGGGCGACCGCGCTTAGCACGACGATCGCAAGATCGTCGCAAGTCTTTTCCACCGAGCGCCGCGCGGGCGTTTCGATGGCAGAAGTCGTAATGGATGACATGGCTATTGGTGACCCGGCGTCCCTCGGCCCTGATGGCGCTTTAGGGCCTCATTCCCCGGCATCCATATAGCGCAGTTCCACTAACGAGTAATTGGGAATTGTGGCGTAATTTACTGATGCGTCGCAGCAATTTGGCATCAATTCGTAGCCGGTAGATCTACGGGGGGACGCGTTGGCGGCGGCTGCCCTGAGAAGCGAACGGAGCGGTAATCCTGTTCAAGATCCGGATAGGAACCGTCTCCGGAATTGTTGGTTGGCGATGCACATAATATGACGGTATCGTGGAATAAGGGGCCGGCGCATAGATTTGGCGCGGTTTTCGGGGGTGAGTTTGATGATGGTCGGGATGTTGGTCGCGGGTTTTGGCCTGCTTTTGGCAGGCCTGCTGGCGATCGGCTATGGCATTCAATACAAGGAATTCAGCGTCGGCAGCACGCTGATCCTCTCCGGTGTATTCGGCTTCTGCACCGGCCTGATCATGTTCGGCCTTTGGCTCAACGTCCGGGAGCTGCGGAATCTCGCCCGGCGCCTGGGTACCGGGATGCCTGCAGAGGAGCCCCACGAATTTTCGCTGCCGCCGGACGCACCCGTTGCACCGCGTGCCGCGGCTGCGTCCGAGGGTGGATTCCCGTTCAGGCGCGGTCAACCAGCGGCAGAAGGTTCTGGGGACGGCGAGCCGGTGGTACCGGCGGCGGCTGGTGCGACCCCGCCGCCCTGGTATCACGAGGCCGCCGCGCGCGATCGTGCCCGCAACGAGGTGCCGCCCGTCACTCCGCCAGGCGCGGAACCGTCGGAGGTTGGCCCGGCAGGTCCCAAGCGGCGCAACCTGATGTTCTCTTCCACGCGCAAGGAGCGCGAACGGGGCCCGGCGCGCGCAGGCGAGCCTTTGACCCCCGACATGCTCTCGCCGGAGCCGCGTTCGAATCCACTGGCGCCGGCCGCCGAATCGGGCGAGTCGCAGCAGGGGAACTTCGATGACACGTGGCCGAGGCCGGAGCGGCAACGGCCCTCCGACCTTCCGCCGCGCCGCGTGCCGCGCACGCCCTTGACCCCAGGCGAGAGCCCCAGCGCGCCGGTGGCCGACCGTCGTCCGCCGCAGCCGCAGGAGCAGCCGCCGGTGACGGTGCTGAAATCGGGCGTCGTCGACGGCATGGCCTATTCGCTCTATTCCGACGGCTCGATCGAGGCGCAGATGCCGGAAGGCATGATGCGCTTCGCCTCCATCGACGAGCTGCGGGCGCATCTCGAGCAGCGTTCGTCGTAGACCGGGAAATACTTGCAATCGCGCGTCTTGAAAAATAAAGCCGCGTAGTTCTTGCTAGATTCCTGGTAGTCCGCGCATATTAGCAAGTAATGCGGGGCTCCGCTGATGTATTGGCGTAGCGCCGATATTGTCCGCGGTCCCGCCCCGTTGCCAACGTCCAAGCCTCAAGAGAAGGTTGCGCGATGACCGATGCCACCGGCAAAAGCCCTGTCGAACTGACCGCCAACATCGTATCGGCCTATCTCAGCAACAATCCGACCCAGGCCTCGGATATCCCCAACCTGATCAGCCAGGTGCATGCCGCGCTGATGCGGGTCGCCAGCGGACGGACCGAGGCGCCGCTCGAGCCGGCCAAGCCCGCGGTGCCCGTGAAGAAATCGGTTACGTCAGAATATTTGGTCTGCCTGGAAGACGGCAAGCGATTCAAGTCGCTGAAGCGCCACCTGCGCACGCAGTACAACATGACGCCGGAACAATACCGGGAGAAATGGGGGCTGCCGGCCGACTATCCGATGGTCGCGCCGAACTATGCGGTAGCGCGCTCACAGCTCGCCAAGAAGATGGGCCTCGGCCAGCAGCAGCGGAAGCGGAAGTAGCATAGCGTTTTCGAGCGAAGTGGATTCCGGTTCGCCTGAATAAAACGCGTCAAATACACGAGCTAGGAAGCGGCGGTTGCGAGCGTCTCGCGGGCATCCGAGCGGATACGCTCGATCATCGAGCGAAATCCGTTGGAGCGCTGTGGCGTCAGGTGCTCGCGGAACCCGAACTCATCGAAAATCGCGGCGGCATCCGTCGCCAGGATTTCCTTGGGCGAGCGGTCCGAATAAAGCGTCAGCAGGATCGCGATCAGCCCGCGCACGATATGCGCGTCGCTGTCGCCGAGATAATGCAGCCGCGGCTCGTCGTTGCCGGCGCGGTCGATCTTCCTGGAGAGCCAGACCTGGCTCGCGCAGCCCTGCACCTTGTTGACTGCGGAATGCTCTTCCTCCGGCATCGGTGCAAGGGTGCGGCCGAGTTCGATGACGTACCGGTACCGGTCGTCCCACTCGTCGAGCAGCGAGAAATTCTCCCTGATTTCGTCGATCGTCATCATCACCCGCGTCCCATCACTCCAATCGTTATATAGGGTCGCGGGCGGCCGAATGCGATGAAAATGCAGCCGGTTCCGGCTTATTTTGCGGTCACGGCGCGGGCGGCGGCCGCCATTCGATGGCCTGGTCGTCGGCCGTCAGGGTGTCGCGGGACGCGACCAGGGAGACCTCGGCATCCCCAGGCGAGCCGATCGAGCCGGTGTGGTCCGGCGACTTCTTGTCGATGATGATCTGATAGATTTTCCTTGCACCGTCGGTGGCACGCTGACCGATCACCGTCGCTGCCTGGCCGCCGACCTCGCAGGCCGTAGGCTGGCGCTTGCAGAACTGGCCCATGTCGCTGACAGCAGCGGTCGCCGCCTGCACGGCTTCGGCGGCGCCGATCTGCGGCAGCTTTTCCGATTCAGGTGTTTTGTCCCTTGGCAGCAGCACGAGCACGAGCCCGAGCCAGAATGCCATGCGCAGCAGGAAAAACATCTCGCGACCCCGTCATCTTCGTTTGCGGTTGATCCGCAATTCGCACGTGACTAGCAGCGGTCAATAAAACGCAAGTGTTTGCCTTGAAGTTAAATCGTCGAAAATTCGCGGAAAATGCGCGCCAAAATCCGCACGCGTCTCGATTCGGTGTAAATTTTCGATTGATGCCAGCGAGCTGCGGCAAGATGCGCGAGCCCCGCTCGTCCACCATTTCGAAACCATAAGATTATCGATCGCGGAAACCTCGCGTTCACCATCCGCGCCAAATGCGCCCGTTGCGATGTGCAAAAGCCGTGCGAAGGCACAGAGTCCGGCGGCCGGGCGCTGTGCCTTAGCGTTCGCTTAAGTTCACTCTGACACGGTGAGTCCAAGATGAAGGGGGCGTTCCGACTCGTCTTTGACGCAGGATCGGAAAGCGCGAAAGCCGTGAGTGTTTTGAGTATTATCCGCGATTGTCTCGATGCCCTGCTGCATCCGTCGGCGAGATATGATGCGTTGACGCGGGCGCGGCATCGCGCCTTCATGGCGCCGCGCCTGCTCGGCAGCCTGGCGGCGTTCGCTGCATTTCCCGTCTATCTGGCGCTGCGCGGCGCGCCGACCGCGATCGAGGTTGCCGCTTTCGCTTGGCTGATCGCGCCGATCCTGTTGTCCTGGTTCCTGTCGCGCACTGGCCGCTATGAAGGCGCGCATGTGCTGTCGTCGCTGGCGCTTGCAGGCTTCGTCATGATTGTGGCGGCGGCCACCGGCGGGATCGCATCCTTTGCCGCGGTCTGGCTCATCGTCGTTCCGATCGAGGCGGCGCTGTCGGCCTCGCGCCGCGTGGTGGCGTTCGCTTTTGCGCTTGCGATGTCATGTGCGGCGGCCTTGATCGTGCTCGGCCATTTCCACCTGCTGCCGCCGTCAAATCTGAGCGCGCCATTGCAGGGCGCCTTGATCGGGTTCGGTGTCGTTTCAGCAACGCTCTATGCCGCGGGCCTTGCCTTCGGCGCCGAGTCGCTCGCGCGCACCAGCGTGGCGCTGTTCTATCGCGAGGAAGAGCGCTACCGTCTCCTGGCGCACAATATGAGCGACGTGCTGTCGCGCCACAGCCGCAACGGGGCGGTGCAATTCATCTCGCCGGCGGCGGAAGCGATGCTCGGCGTGCCGCCGCCGCGGCTGATGGGGCACGGCCTGTTCGATCGCGTCCATGTCGCCGATCGTCCGGCCTATCTCACTGCGCTGTCGGACGCAGCGCGGGGCGGCGAGGGACGCAGCGTCGAATTCCGCCTGCGGCGGGAGGCGCCGCGCGGTTTGATGCAGTCGGCGGATTTCATCTGGGTCGAGATGCGCTGCCGGCCGCTCGATCAGGTCGCTGGCGAGGGCGAAGTCGTCGCCGTGATTCGCGACGTCACCGATCGCAAGATGCAGCAGGAGGCGCTGGAGCAGGCGCGCAACGCCGCCGAACAGGCGGACGCGTCGAAGACGCGGTTCCTTGCCACCATGAGCCACGAATTGCGCACGCCGCTGAATGCCATCATCGGCTTCTCCGACATGATCGCCCAGGAAGATGTGCTGATGCTCGATGCGGCGCGCCGCAAGGAGTATGCGCAGCTCATCCGTGATTCCGGCCAGCACCTGTTGTCGGTGGTGAACGGCATCCTCGATATGTCCAAGATGGAAACGGGCACTTTCGAAATCGCGCCCGAGCCCTTCGCGCCGCGCCCGGCGCTGCTCAACTGCTGCAACCTGCTGGCGCTGAAGGCGCGGGAGAACGGCGTCGACTTGATCACCCGCGCGCCGGAGGATCTGCCCATGATGAACGGCGATCCGCGCGCCTTCAAGCAGATCACGCTCAATCTCGTATCAAATGCCATCAAGTTCACCGAGCGCGGCGGCAGCGTCACGGTGTCGGCTGCGGTCGAGGGATCCCGGCTGATGCTTGATGTCACCGATACCGGTGTCGGCATCGATGCCGACGATCTCAAACAGATCGGCAATCCTTTCTTCCAGGCCGGCAAGACCTATCAGCGCCGTCATGAGGGCACCGGACTTGGACTGTCGATCGTGAAGGGTCTGGTCGGCTTGCACCAGGGCGAGATGAGTGTAGAGAGCAAGCTTGGCGAAGGCACCACTGTGACCGTGACGCTGCCGCTCTCGTTTGCGCCGCCGGCGGTGCAGGAGCCTTCCGGCAAGATCGCGACGCTGAAGCCCGCGTTGCGATCCGGATTACAGGAACAAGCCCAGCAGGTGAAGAAGAGTGCCTAGAAAAGTCGCCGATGATGAGGAGATGCCGCGCCGCCGCCGTCGCGGCGCGCAGGCGGTTGCGATCGAAGCCGAGGAAGAGCGCGGCGTCCTGATGCGCGTGCTGTTGCACAGTCCGAAGGACACGGTCGCCGGCGTGCTCGCGGCCGGCGCCGTCATTGCCATCATCACCAATGCACTGTTTCTGCAGGCCGGCCGCCATCCATCACCGATGTTCGGTTCGGTCGTGACGCTGCCGCCGCCGGCGCCTGCCGTCACCAGTCTGCTGCCGCGTCCGCGGCCGGTCGAGGCGGCTGCGCGTCCCGTTGAACCCCAGCCTGTGGAAGCGAAGCCCGCCGAGCCCGCGAAGCCCGCCGAACCCAGAGCGGAACCGAGGGCGTCCGATTCCAAGACTTCCGATTCCAGGACTTCCGATTCCAGGACTTCCGATTCTAAAACTTCCGACCCGATGACCAATCTCGTCCTGAAGTCGACGTCGGCCCCGCCGGCTCCGGCAAATGTCATCCGGCCGCCCGCGCCGATCCCCTCGCGCGGCGAGACCACCCAGAGTGCGGCATCGAAGCGCATCGCCGCGGTCCAGCGCGCGCTCACCGAATATGGCTACGGCCAGCTCAAGCCGACCGGCACCATCGGTTCCGATACCCAGGCCGCAATCGCCAAGTTCGAGCGCGACCGCAAGCTGCCGGTGACCGGCCAAATGTCGGATCGGGTCGTCCGCGAACTCTCGGCGATGATCGGACACCCGGTCGAGTAGGGCCTGCACGACGGACCGATGCCTCGCGAATCGCCCGGCTCGGCTACTGCGCTGAACCGGTCAGCAAGATTGTTCAGCGCTCGCGGAAAGCCCGCACGATCTGGTCGGACAGCGGCTTGACGAAATAAGACAGCACGCTGCGATCATAGGTCTTGGCAAAGATCTCGGCTGGCATTCCCGGCAGAAGTCTCGCTGCTCCCAGTCGCGCCAGCTCCTCGGGCGTGATTGCCACCCGCGCGGTGTAGAAACTCTGGCCGGTGCGCTGGTCCGATGTCACGTCGGCCGAGATGCGGCTGATCGTGCCCTGGATTTCCGGCGTGGTGCGCTGGTTGAAGGCGGAGAAGCGCAGGTTCGCCGCCTGTCCGACATGGAGCTGATCGATGTCAGCCGGCGAGATCTTGGCGTCCACGGTGAGAAGATCGGCCTCCGGAACGATCAGCATGACCGGCTCGGCCGGGCTGACCACGCCGCCGACCGTGTGGACACTGAGCTGGTGCACGATCCCATTCTGCGGGGCGCGGATGTCGACCCGCTTGAGCTGATCCTCCGCTGCGACCTTGCGTTCGATGAATTCTCCGATCTTGCCGTCGATCTCGCGCAACTCCTTGGCGACCTCGCTGCTCAGATCCTGATCGATCTGGATGATCTGCAATTCGATTTCGGTGACCTTGCCACGCACTTGCGCCGTCGCGGCAATCGACTGCGCAAGCTCGCCTTTGAGGCGCGCGGCTTCGCGCTCGAGAACCGTTAGCCGGCTCATCTGGATCAGGTTCTTCTCCCACAGCGTCCGCACGCCCGTGAGCTCACGCTGGATCAGCTCGATCTCCTCCGCCTTGGCCTCCCGCAGGGCGGCGTAGCCACGGATTTCATCTTCGAGCTGCGCGATGCGCTGGCGAAGCTGCGACTTCTGCCCCCTGCGCGCGGCGGCTCTGAGCTCGAACAATCTGCGTTCGCTGTCGAGCGCCGTGATGAACTCCGGCGAGGGGCGATCGAGCAGCTCGGGTGGGACCACGATGTGCTCGGCGCCATCGCGTTCACTGCTGAGGCGCGCCTTGCGGGCGCGCATCTCATCCAATCCTTTGGCGTAGATGGCAAGGGCCGCCCGCAGCGCAGTCTCATCGAGCCGCACTAGCGTGTCTCCGGCACGGACATGATCGCCTTCGCGGACCAGCAATTCTCCAACGATGCCGCCGGTCAGATGCTGGACTTTCTTGACGCTGGAATCGACGACGACTGATCCGGACGCCGTGACTGCGCCTGACAATTCCGTGGTGGCGGCCCAGCCGCCGATGCCGCCGGTCAGCACGAGCGCGACGACCATTCCGCCGATCAGGTGATGGCGCAAGCTGCGGGCTTCGCCTTGAAATGCGCTCTCGGTCATGCCGATGCCGCGGATTGAGGAACGACCTTGAATGGACCCGCTGGGGGTGACTCCCGTCGTGTCAGCATCGAGAACACTTCATCCTTGGGGCCAAAGGCTTGTTGCCTGCCATTGAGCATCGTCATCACGAAGTCGACGGCGGCGAGTGCGCTGGAGCGGTGCGCGACGATCACGACGATGCCGCCGCGAGACCGAACCGCGAGGATCGCGCGGGTCAACGCCTCTTCGCCTTCGGCGTCCAGATTTGAGTTGGGCTCATCCAGCACCACGAGGAAGGGATCGGCATACAGCGCGCGGGCGAGTGCAACGCGCTGTCTTTGGCCGGCGGAGAGGCGCGCGCCCTGTTCGCCGATCTGGGTGTTGTATCCCTCCGGCAAGCCGACGATGAGCTGATGGATGCCGGCCGCGTTTGCCGCCGCGAGCACCGTTTCCATCGGCGGGCTTGGGACAAATCTCGCGATATTCTCGGCGATGGTGCCTTCGAACAGTTCGACGTCCTGCGGCAGGTATCCGATGTGATTTCCGAGCGCCTCGGGGGACCATTGCTCCAGCGCCGCGCCGTCCAGTCGGACGACACCGCGCGACGGTCGCCATGCGCCGACAAGCGCTCGAACCAACGAGGATTTTCCCGATCCGCTGGCGCCGATGATCCCGAGCGCGCTGCCCGCCTTGAGGACGAAATTGATGTCGGCGGCCAGCACCCTTTCGGACTCCGGAGCGGTGACGGACAGTTTTTCCGCAAGCAGCGTGCGGCTCGGTGCGGGCAACGGTACCTGGGCCGCGGGCGCGGGGATGACTGCCAGCAGTTTCTCGAGACGCCGCCAGCTCTGGCGCGCCGCAACGAAACTCCTCCAGTTGGCGATTGCGAGGTCGACGGGCGCGAGCGCGCGGCCGGTCAGGATCGAGCTGGCAATGATGATTCCGCCGGATGCCTCCTGGTGGATGACGAGATAGGCGCCGACCGCAAGGACGGCTGATTGCAGCATCATCCGCAGCATTCGCCCGACGACGCCGAAGCCGCCCGAGATGTCGCCGGCGATTTTCTGCTGCCGGCGATAGGCATCGCCGAGCTCGCGCCAGCGCGCGAGCAGACGCGCGGACATCCCCATCGCAACCAGGACTTCCGCGTTGCGTCGGCTCGCCTCGGCGAGCCGGTTGCGCGCGGCGGCATGGTTTGACGCTCTTTGCACCGAGCGACGGGACAGGCGATCAGTGAGCAGCGTCAGGATCACCAGCACGAGCGCGCCGCCGAGCACGGTGCCGCCGATCAGCGGGTGGAACGCAAAGCAGATCGCGAGATAGATCGGCAGCCATGGCAGATCGAACAGCGCCGGCAGGCCAGCCCCTGATAGCACCGACCGAATGGTGTCGAGGTCGCGGACCGGCTGCAGCCCATCGCCGCCGCCGCGGGTGCGGAGCGGCAGACGTATCACGAGATCATAGACGCGGTCGCTGACACGCCAGTCGATCTGGTTTCCGATCCGAAGCAGCATGCGTCCACGCGTCAGCTCCAGGATGCCCTGGAAGACGAACAGCATGGCCGCGATGATGCTGAGACCGACAAGCGTGGGCACGCTGCGGCTCGGCAGCACGCGATCATAGACTTCCAGCATGAACAGCGAGCCGGTCAGGCTGAGCAGGTTGATCAGTCCGCTGAACATCGCGATCGCGATCAGCGCGGCGCGGCAGGATGCAAGAGCCATGTGCAAGTCCGATTCCGCGCCAGGAGGTGCGGCAGGACGGTTTGCTTGCGCGATTGACATCACGGGGAGTTGCTCCGCAGATTGTAGGTGAGCGGCCACTGTTTGACAGCGATGTGTCGGACCACGCTTGAATGCATGAATGCGGAGGTGACGGGGGAGCCGCACCTCCGCAGTCAAGTCTCGGTGATGGGCGGGTAGAGCCCGCCCATCTTGATCGCCGTCAGACCAGATACTGGTGGATCAACTGCAGTTGACCACCCTCGACCTGTTCGCCGCCGACCGCGAAGTGGGCCTGGGTATCGATCAGGTAGACGTTCTCACCGGCGTTGCCGAGGATGTGCGAGACGTCGATGACGCCGGACGATTCCTCGTCCTGGGTCAGGAAGTTCGCACCGCCCGAAGTGAAGCGGCTAGGGTCATGCTCGGCGAGCTGCGTCAGCTTGTCTGTCGCCGGATCGTACTGCCAGACCTTGCCGAGATGCGCATTGTTGCCGACGTCCTCGCAGAGAACGATCTTGCCGTTGGCATCGACGGTCATGTTATCGAACATCTGCTGGCCTTCAGTGCCGTTCAGCAGCAGCTTGATGGTGCCGCCCGCGGCCGGGTTGCTGGAATCGTTGAAATCCAGTGCCCACAGCCGGCTCGGCGCATTGAAGGCGTCCGTCGTCACGAAGTAGAAGCGGTTCGGATTGAGCGTGTCCCAGGCGCCGTCTTCCGGACGAAGGAAGCTGGTGACGCCGGCAGCCTCGCTCGCCGCATCGATCTCGGCACCTGTCATGCCGCTGACGTCGCCGAGATCGATGATCGAGAAGGTCGACTTCTCGTCCGTCCCGAGCGGGGAGGCGGTGTTCGGTTCGTTGTTGTTCAACGTGCCTTCGAACTCGTTAACGTGAATGCCGAAGAAATGGCCGCCGGTCAGGCCGGCCTTCTCGACGGCGTTACCGGTCGCCTTCTTGTCGCCGGCATAGAAATAGACTTGGCCGTTCTGTCCATCGTCCAGCGCCGCGACCACGGTCTTGTCGCCGGTATGCGCGCTGGCGACCACGTTCTCGAAGGCCATATTGCCGAGCCCGGCGAGTTCGTAGCTATTGCCGTCCTGCGCGCCGCCCACGATATGGGCGAATGCCCGCCCTTCGACACCAGACTCTTCACCGTTGAGATAGATCCTGCCGCCGTTGAAGCCGAGACCGGTTTCCGCGCTGTAGAACGCGCCCTGATCGGCAAGGTCGGCGGAGCAGAAGCGGTTGAACGACACCGGGCTGTTGCTGGCGTTGTGGTCGACATAGCTGTTGGTCGTCGCGTCGTAGAGCCAGACGTCGTGGATGAGGTCCTTGCCCGACACCGCCTGCAGCGTGGTCTTGTCGAACACCCATTCCGAGATGAACGCGCCTGTGGCGCCATGAGCGCGCGCAACGCCCAGGTTTCCGCCGAGTTCGTGGTTCATCAGCACGGTGAAGGTCCCGTCGCCATTGTCGAATGCGCCAAGGCCGTCGGGAATACCGGCCATCTTGTAGCCGCCCACGCTGTCACCCGCCGTCAGCAGTGACTGAGTGTAGACATGGGAATCGCTGCTGAGGAGGTAGGGCGTCTGTGAGCTTGACGGACCCTTGACCTCATCTGCGATGATGAACTGTTCGGAGTGAAGGTTCGAAATGCGCGTATTCTCGATGACGAGCTTGTCGCCATTGCCGAAGCTGATCTGAACGTCGTGACCGACCTGTCGGGCGGAGTCGATCAGCGCCTGAAAAGAGGCGACCTGGAAGTCACGGATATCGATGCGGTCGCCGCGATCGAGATGCTCGATCGTGTCGACGCCCATGCCCTTGCGGAACAGAAATTTGTCGTTGCCGTCATCGCCGCTGAGTTCGTCCCGACCGGCGCCGCCCAGCAGCAGATCCCGTCCGGGGCCGCCGAACAGGCGGTCGTTGCCTTCGCCACCGATCAGAGCATCGTTGCCCCTTCCACCGAACAGCGTGTCGTTGCCTTTGCCTCCATCGATCAGATCGTCGCCCCGAAGGCCGAAGATGATGTCATTGCGGTCCGACCCGAAAAGATCGTCGTCGCTGGTCGTTCCGAACAGCTTCTTGCCGAACGGACCGCCGTGGTGATGTGTGTGATTGTGTTGATGACGTCCTGACATTGCTTTCCCCTGGATAATGGATCGTAGCCCGGTCCGTTAACCAAGCGGCCGTGACGGTCGCGCGACATCGGGATGAAGTTGCAATCGTTGCGGCGAAGAGTTCGCTCATCCGCGGCGGATCGTGCCAGTTTTCGCTGGAAATTGAGCTGGTTCGAATTGCGTGACAAAGAGTCGCGGAGTGCTGACGTCTTGTGGAAAAGTTGGCAATTCGGTCGGCTCTTGCGACGCTGCCGGCCCGTCCGGTCCGGTTGGATGCCTCGCACAAGGCGCGCGGAGAGGCACTGGCGCTGATCTCGCGGCCGGCTTATCGTTATGCAATGCGATTGAAATCAAGCATCTGGGTGTCCGCATATCTGCGGCGCTGCCAGAAGGAAGGCGTGTTCGGTGCGGTGCGCCGGCGCGGTGCGGAGGAGGCGGGGGCGGTGTTCGTCAAGGTGGCGTTGCTCGACGGCAACGCCATGCTTTACACGCCCGCGCCGCAGACAGCCTATGAAGACAGCCGGCCGTTCGACCGCATCTTCGTGCCGATGACGCAAGAGCCGGTGCCGGAATCATCGGTGGAGCAACGGCTTGCCAAGGAAATCCGCTTCGATCCCGATGTCTGGGTCGTCGAGACCGAAGACAAGGCCGGGCGGCACTTTCTGGACCTGGCGAAGAGTTAGCGTCCGGAACTCTGCGAGCGGATCGCGGGCGCATCACCCGGCTGACCGGTCGGCCGCCTCTCAGCGGATGTGGAGCGCGCGCGATGGCGCTCGTCATCGTAGAGCGAGGGGCGATATTTGGCACGCGCGACCGCCATGGTCGAGCCTCGCCACGCCGCCAGCATGATGAGCGCCGTCCGTTCGCTCAGCCGATCGTACATGCGCGACAGGCGAAACACGTAGTGCACCGATGAACCCAACGCCGGATTGAGGAACATCAGCACCCGCTGGAACACCGGGCTCGGCATGTTCAGCGCTCTCGCCGCGCAGGCCAGCGGCTCGCCGCTGGGATCATTCACCACCTGCTCGGCAATGCGCGACGGCAGGATCAGCGCTTCGCCGACTTCGCGCGCGAAATTCTCGATGTCTTCGGCGAAGGCCGCCATTTCAAGGATCTCGATGGCGCGCGCGGCGCGCGGCGCAGGAATCCGCACCGACGCCTTGAGCGGCGTCTGCACAATGTTCTGCAGGATCTGGACCCGCTCGCTGGCCGTCGCGGCAAAGAACATGTCGGTGATCTCTGCGGCATCGTTGGGCCGCATTGCAAGGCTCGCTGCCATCCGAAGCTGCGCCTCGGTCGGGGGCTTGACCGATGGCGGCGGAGACGGCGGCCCAGCGATTTCAGCGGCGGCCGGCAACGGCTGGTCCGGGTCGGTGCGCCGCAGGCTAAGCTTGCCAAGAAGCTCCTCCGGCGTTGCCGGATAGACCGAGAGCCGCGCCCGCACCGCTGCGCGCGTCGCATCGTCCACCTGGTCGATCAGGCGCGAGGCCAGTTCGACGAATTGCCGCTCCTCATCGGCGGAATGAGCCTTGGCCTGCACATAGAGGTCGGTGAGTACGCGCAGCAGCGTCGGGCGAATGTCGACGCCCTCGCGACGTGACAGGGTCATCAGCCCATCGAGGCCTGGAATGACTGGAGCTGCGCTCATGGGAAGGCGTACGCGACTTTCGAAAATGCGCAAAACGTTCGGACGCCAGCCTATGTCGGCGGCTTTAAGAGCCGGTTAAGGAAAACGAGCCGTGAAGGCATCCGTTAAAATGTGAACTATCTGACGGAAGCGATCTGGCGAATAAGGCACACTCGCCACATCGGTAACCGACCGGCGGCTCCGATTAAGAGGTCATTAACCACGTGCGGTTCTTAATCCGGACGTCGCCTCGCAAATCATCACCGCGCGGCAGGCAGAGAGAACAGAAATGGGCACCATCATTGAGTTTCCGGCGGATGCGGCATCGCGGCGGCCGGGCGCGGTCATGGGTGGCGCTGCAAGCGATGGCATGGGGACTGTTCTGATCCTTCCCGTTATCCGGATTGAGCGCGTAATCGAGCAGAGCGACGGTGGACGCGGGCCGGCAGAAGGTACAGCGCCTCGTCGCCGTCGCCGTCGGCGCACCTGACGATTGGACGTTTGAAATGCGGGAGGGGTGTCTTCCGAGCCGGAGCACCGGACGCCGGCGTTCACGCTCGGCGTTGGCGCTGCTGCTGATTGGCGCGGCGCTCGGCGGCTGCAGCGGCGGCGATTTCGGCCGCACGCGTGCCGACTTCCGTAACGACGACATGCACCGCTGGCTCGGCGCGGAAGCGACTGGCAGCATCGGCATGAGGCCCTCGCAATTCGAGCTTACCGAAAACGAGCGCCAGCTCCGCGATCTCGCCTATCCCCTGATCGAGCCGCCGCATTCGCGGCCGGCCTGGAAGAGCGTGTTCGGCGACTATCAGCCGTTGCCCTCGCCATGGCGGCAGAAGGTAGTGTTCGACCGCACCGCCTACGGACGGGCGCTGATCGACGAGCCGCACCGCGCGCACACCTCCCGCTACATGCAACTGATCGACGACGTGCGCGACGACATCACACGCTTCGAGCCGTTCTTTGCGACCGCCTGGCGCGTCATCGAGCTCGACCGCAAGCGCAATGCCAGCCTCGGCATGGTGTCGGACCTGTCGCCGCGGGAGCGCGCTGACGCGATTGCCCGGATGGAGGAGAACACGCTGATCGTGCAATGGGTCCAGCAATGCCTGGAGCGGCGGATTTCGTCCTATCGCTGGGCGCTGGAGCGATTGGTGATCCAGGCCCCGGACAATGTCGCGGCTGACGCGGATCGCCTGATCGGCGAGCTCGCCGTGCTGACCGCCAATCCGCCGGTCGCCGCGCAGCCGCCGGTGATCGGGCACGCCACGGTCGTCAAGGGCTAGCGTTTCGAAGGCCGTGCCGCGGGCGCAGGGGCGGGGAGCGGGATTTCGGCCTGCTTGGGCGCCGGCGGCTCGGTCTGCACCTTGCAGCTTGCGGCCGCGAGCGAGGCCTGTGCCTGCGGCATCAGGCCGGGCTCGGCCGCCAGCGCCTTCAACAGGATCAGGCCGGTCGTGGTCGGGGAATCGATGATCAGCCGGTCGGCGGCGGTGATGTCCTCGTCCTCCGGCAGCTCGTTGTGCTGCGCCTCGGTCATCAAATCGAGCTCGATCACCTTCTTGCCTGCGGAGCGGTCGTTGATGGCGTAATAGGCGAGCTCGTTGCGGGTGTAGAACGACACCGAGGTATAGGCCTGGCTCACCGGCACCGTGAGCTTGATCGGCCCGGTCGAGAGATCGTAGCGGCAGATCGCCATCGCGAATGCCGGGTCCATGAACGGCATCAGCGAATTGCCGGGATCCGCTGATGGCAGTGCCGTGACCGCGTTGAGCTGCGTGATCGGCGTCAGCCGCGAATAGGCGTCCTGCGAAGCGATCCGCGGCAAGGCGAGCACGCTGACGAGATGCACCACGCCGCCCAGCAGCACGCCGGCGATGATCGTGAAGGCGAGGCGGATCATGGGCAGCCCACCGTCGAGATCATCGGCATCGGCGCATCGCGCTGGGTCCGCGTCGCCACCCCGACCGGCGTGTCGTAGAGCCGCAGCATCAGCGCGTAACGCTCGATGCCGCCCGTCGGCAGCCAGTTGCCGGCCCGCGAGCGGGAGGCGATGCGGATCTCGAACGTACCATCGGAGCCGCGGATGATCTCCTGGCTGGTGAAGCCGTAGCGCTGCAGCGAATTCGCCACCAGACGGCCTTTGCTGTCGAACAGCGTCAGCGTCCAGAACCGCGCCGGCGGGGTGACGCCGCTGACGACGACGTCGCAACGTCCGTCGAGCGGCTTCTTCTTGTCATCGGTGGTGGCGGTGAAGCCGATGCCGTCGCCGGTGCCGACAGGCAATTCGCCGGAGCGGGCGATGGTCGCACGGTTGTAAGGATCGATGTCGGATGTGCCGTTTCTCGGCCGCGCGGTCCAGGCGCCGATCTTCAGCGTCCCGATATTGGTGCCGCGCGTCGCGGCCACATAGGTCGAGCCGAGCCCGATCCCGGCAGCAACGATCAGCGCGAGCAAGGTGATGAGGATCAGCCGCACGGCCCTACAGCTCCGAAGCGATCACCGGCATCAGTTTTTTCGCGGCGTCGGTGCCGCCGCCTGGTCGCCGGCCGCCGTGACGTAATTCTCGGGGAAGGCCAGTGCGCTGGATGACGGCTTGTCCGATTTCGCCGGCGCGTTGGACGACGTCTTGCCCAAGGTCCTGGCGGCATCGTCGAGCATTTTCTCGACCCGCACCAGGATATCGGCGCCGCGCTTGGTCAGCACCGGCGGCGGTCCGGGCTTGGTCTCGAGTATCTTGGGCGCGGCGTTCGCGGCAGCGTTCGCCTGCGTCGCCGGCTCCTTCGGCAGTTTCTGGCCCATGCCGACGCCGGGAATTTCCCGCACTTCGACGCCTTGATGCGCGGCAACCATGATGTCGTGCCAGGTCTGCGCCGGCAGCGAGCCGCCGGTCATGCGGTTGGTCGGCGAGTAGTCGTCATTGCCGTACCAGACCGCGCAGGTGAAGTTGCCTGTGTACCCGACGAACCAGGCGTCACGATAGGCGTTCGTGGTGCCGGTCTTGCCGGCGGTCGGAATACCGTCGAGCGCAGCACGGCGCGCGGTGCCTTCGCTCACCACATGGCTCATCATCCCCGCCATGTCGGCAGCAACGGAGGCCGGGATCGCCTGCCGCGGCTGCGGCCCGTCGCGGTCCCAGCGCCAGACCAGGTCGCCGGCGCCGGTGCGGACTTCCAGCACCGCATGCGGCGTGACGGACCGGCCCCTGTTCGGGAACGTCGCGTAGGCGACCGCATGCTCGACCACGGTGACTTCGTCGGAGCCGATCGGCAGCGATGGCGTATCGGGCAGCGGCGCCTTGAGGCCGAAACGGCGCGCCACTTCGACGATCTTGGCGCGGCCGGCCTTCGGGCCTTCCTTGCCGCCGAGCGCGATCGAGAGTTTCACCGGCACGACGTTGATCGAGCGCGTGATCGCCTGCGTCAGCGTCACCGAACCGGAATAAGAGTGGCCATAGTTCTGCGGGCACCAATTGCCGATGCACACCGGGCCGTCGACGATCTTCGAGTTCGGCGTGAACCCGTTCAGGAGCGCCGTGGTGTAGACATAAGGCTTGAACGACGAGCCGGGCTGCCGGTACGCGTCGGTCGCGCGGTTGAACTGGCTGGCGCCATAGTCGCGGCCGCCGACCATCGCGCGCACGCCGCCGTCGAGATCGGACACGACGGTTGCCGCCTGGGTCGCGTGATAGTCGCGGCCGAACTGGCGGAGCTGGTTCTCGACCGCTTCCTCGGCGGCGCGCTGCACGTTCATGTCGATGGCGGTGCGGACCACGAACACGCGCTCGGTATAGGATTTCGGGAAGGTGTCGACCAGCCTGCGCATCTCGTCGAACGCCCAGTCGAGATAGTAGTTCGGCGAATTCTCGTCGCGTCGGTCGACCGCGACCGCGGGATTGCGGCGGGCGCCGAACACCTGGCCCTCGGTCATGAAGCCGGCATCGACGAGGTTGTCGAGTACGACGTTGGCGCGGGCGCGCGCGGCCGGCAGGTTGATGTGCGGCGCGTATTTGGTCGGCGCCTTGAACAGGCCGGCGAGCATCGCGGATTCCGCCAGGTTGACGTCGCGCGCCGACTTGTTGAAGTAGAAATGCGCGGCGCCATCGACGCCGAAGGTGCCGCCGCCCATATAGGCGCGGTCGAGATAGAGCTTGAGGATCTCGTTCTTGCTGAGGCGGTGCTCGAGCCAGATCGCCAGGAATGCTTCCTTGATCTTGCGCTCGATGGTGCGCTCATTGTTCAGGAACAGGTTCTTGGCAAGCTGCTGCGTGATCGAGGAGCCGCCCTGGCGCACGCCGCCGGCCTGCGCGTTGGTGACGAGGGCGCGTGCGGTGCCGGCGATGTCGATGCCGAAATGGTCGTAGAAGCGCCGGTCTTCGGTGGCGAGGGTGGCTTTGATCAGGACGTCGGGAAAGTCTTCCAGCGGGATCGAGTCGTTATGCTTGATGCCGCGACTGCCGATCGGATTGCCGTAACGGTCGAGGAAGGTCACCGCGAGATCGGACTTCTTCAGCCAGTCGTCATCGGCGGTTTCGCGGAACGCCGGGATCGCGAGCGCCAGCAGCACGACCATGCCGCCGAGCCCCATGGTCGCGGCCTCCGACAGCGGCTCGATGAACACCCAGCGCTTCCAGCGGCCGACATAGAAGTTGTCCATGAAGGTGGAATAGCGCTCATAAAGCTCGCGCAAGCCCCTGCCGGAGGAGAACAGCGTGGAGTCGATGCGCGCATCCAGGTCCAGAAAGAAGTTCCGGAGCTTGGTCGTCCACTGCGGCGGTAGGATCTGGCGCACCGGGGCCCTTGCTCGGTTAGAAACCGCTCGCGTGCCCATCCATTTGGGCACCGGTCGAGCGTCTTGATTCCATGTTGTGGCAAACCCAAGGCGCTGCTCGCGCCAAGTGGGAGACTCGGTTATCGTTTCTATCTGAGCGGGGGCTATAAACCAATGGTGTTGCTTGCGATTTTAATGTCAGGCTGAACCTGTTTGTGAACTCGTTCGCTGGCCCGCAGATGGGCCCGCTTGCGTACCTGCCACTACAGCCCCTAGATGGGTTGCGAACCGACTTAAACCAAATTCTCCGATTTCATGACCGCACCGCCCAAACGTGCCTCTAGCCAGGAGGGATTTTTCTGGAAAACCAAGACGTTGGAGCAAATGTCCAATGTCGAATGGGAAAGCCTGTGCGACGGCTGCGGGCGCTGCTGCCTGGAGAAGCTCGAGGACGAGGACACCGGAAAAATCTACTTCACCCACGTCTCCTGCAAACTGCTGGATGCCGGGCGCTGCGCCTGCAAGGACTATCAGAATCGGTCCGACAAGGTTCCGGACTGTGTCCGGCTGACGCCGGAGAACGTCCGTACCCTCACTTGGCTGCCGCCGAGCTGCGGCTACAAGCTGGTCGCGGAGGGCCGCGATCTCTATTGGTGGCATCCGCTGATTTCCGGCGACCCGAACACCGTGCACGAGGCCGGTGTCTCTGTGCGCGGCCGGGTGCAGGGCACCGAGGACGAGATCCCCGATGCCGAGCTCGAGGACCACATCGTGCGGTGGCCGGCGCTGCTGCCGAAGCGGGCGCGGCTGAAAAACCGGCCGAAATCGTAACGTCTTGTCCAAGCGCGAAAATCACATCATTGGGATGACGCGGCCTCGGAATGCGCCTATGCGCTGAGCCGCCTGCCTCAACAGGAATTTGCTGCCTACATTGCAGTTCATAGAACGATTCCATTGTGGCGTTGCGCCGCAGCGAGAAATTACGCCCGAGATGAACAAGTTCGAACGGCAGAGCAGCAAACCTGCCGACCGACAGGCGTTGCCTGCAGACGTAGCCGAAGAGCTGTCCCGCCTGCCGACCGAGGTGATCGACCTCACCGACGCGCCACCGCTGGCGCCGCCGGCTCCGCTTGCCCCTGACGAAGTCCGCACCATCGTGATCAGCCTGATGCTGACGATGTTTTTGGCGGCGCTCGACCAGACCATTGTGGCGACCGCGCTGCCGACCATCGGCCGCCAGTTCCAGGACGTCTCCAACCTGTCCTGGGTGATTACGGCCTATCTGCTGGCATCGACCGCGGTTGCGCCGGTATTCGGCACGCTGAGCGACATCTATGGCCGGCGCGCCATGATCATCACCTCGCTCAGCCTGTTCATCGTCGGCTCGATCCTGTGCGCGATCGCCCCCAACATGCCGGTATTGATCCTGGCGCGCGGCCTGCAGGGGCTTGGCGGCGGCGGCATCCTGCCTGTCGTGCAGACCGTCATCTCCGACGTGGTCAGCCCGCGCGAGCGTGGCCAATACCAAGCCTATTTCAGCGGCGTCTGGATGGCCGGCGGCATCGCGGGGCCGGTGATCGGCGGCGTGTTCGCCGAGCATCTGCACTGGTCGATGATCTTCTGGATCAACCTGCCGCTGTCGTTTGCCGCACTCGCGCTGCTGTTGCCGAGGATGGGCAAGATCCCGGTGTTCCACCGCAAGCGCAAGGTCGACTGGCTTGGCGGCATCCTCCTGATGGCCTCCGCCGTCATGGTCACGCTGGTGCTGACCTGGGGCGGCAGCCGGTTTGCCTGGCTGTCGCCAGTGATCATGGCGATGGTCGGCGCGTCGTTTGTGCTCGCCGCCAGCTTCGTGTGGCACGCGGGCAGGGCGGACGAGCCGTTCCTGCCGCTGTCGCTCCTGAGCGGAACGGTCGTTCCTTTCGCGATCGTCGCAGGCAGTTGCGCGCTCGGCGCGATCGTCGGGCTGACGGTGCACCTGCCGCTCTATTATGAGGTGGTCTATCACCTCAGCGCCAGCGAGGCCGGGCTGGCGCTGATCCCGCTTGCCGCGGTCTCGACCTGCGGCGCGGCGATCGCCGGCCGGACCATGGTGCGTGCCAAGCATTACAAGCGCGTGGCGGTCGTCGGCACCTCGATCGCCGCCCTCTGCGGCGTGGCGATGGCGATGACCACGCTGCCGCTGTGGGGGCTGCTCACGCTGATGTCGGTCTTCGCGCTCGGCCTCGGCACGACGTTTCCGGTCAGCGTGGTTTCGCTGCAGAATGCGGTGGCGCGCTCGCAGGTCGGCACCGTGACCGGTGCAATGAATTTCTTCCGCGCGCTGATGGCCTCGTTCGCGGTGGCGGCGTTCGCCGCGATCCTGCTGATGGCGCTCGGCGCCGACATCTCGCTCGCCGGCGAACATCATGGCGCGGTGAGCTCGATTCCGGTCGCCGACATGACCACCGCCTTCCGCTTCGTCTTCGGCGCCGCCGCCGTGCTGCTCGCAACTGCGGCGCTGTGCATCACCATCATGGAAGAACGGCCGCTCGCAGGCCCGACCACGCGCCAGGTGGAAGTGGCGGAGTAGGGCGGATCGAGCGGTTCGATTTGTAGGATGGGCAAAGCGACAGCGTGCCCACCGTCAAGTGCTCCGCTCGCGATGGTGGGCACGCTTCCGCCGGAGCTCGTTTGAGCCGCGGTGCATGAAGTCGCTTTGCCCACCCTACAGGTCCCGCCTTGTGTCACAGGCTCCCTCTCCGTGGTCATTGCGAGCGCCGCGAAGCAATCCATGCCTCCACATGCGGCGCGATGGATTGCTTCGCTGCGCTCGCAATGACGGTGAGAGTTCTGATTCAAATGTCAAACAGCTCTCCGCTGTCATCGTCCGGCTTGACCGGACGATCCAGTATTCCAGAGGCAGCGGTGCTTGAGCCAAGAGGCCGCCGGGTACTGGATGCCCCGCCTGCGCGGGGCATGACGATAGAGTATGATGACGGGATATGAGTCCGCATTCTCGCGGCGCGTTGCGTCCGAGCTTTGCGTCACTTTCCACCCTCCTCGATATCAGAGGGCGCAGGGAAAGCCGGGTGCTGGTTGCACCCGTGGGTCCCGTGC
>NZ_JAQMIL010000062.1:0-58010 GCF_029990105.1 Bradyrhizobium sp. Arg237L
TGTTGGGCATACGTTCTCCGTTAGAGAACTGTCCCTAATTTCCCGTGTCTCACTTTTGGGGGGCACTCCAGTGGACATTGATGCGCCTGTCCCGGGTTACGCGTTCCGCTCCACCCGGGCTACGAACTACTTGCCGTTACTGCCCGTGAGTGGTCAGCGTCTGTTGGCACGCCTTGGTGAGGCGGCCACGGTGCTCCTTCAGGCAGGCCAGCACAGCATCATCGCCCTTGTCGAGATACGGCCGGCAGAACCGCGACGCGTCGCGTGTACAGGCCTCCCGCCCCTGCTGCTGCGCCGAGGCCGCGGATGCCGCCAGAAGCAGCGGAATCACGAACAGCAATCTGGTCATTTCTCAAGCCTTCGTATTGGCAATAGGCGAGACAACGGCGTTCTATATTGTTGCCTCACGCTGAAGAAGGTTCAAACAACCGCACCCGCGGCCCAGTTCCGGCCAAACGTCGCGGCGAACGGATGTGATGATCATCACGCAGAACAAAGGCCGAATTTTCTTCGCCAAAGCGGGGCGCGTTGGGATCGCGTTAAGACCTCGTTGGCACTAATGGATCGTTACGAGCGAGCCCCGAGTTTCCCAAGAGAGTAGCGATGCGTAATCCGATAGGCCTGATGCTGGCCGTTGTTGTTGCGGCGGTCGTGATCGCCGGAGTGTGGTTCTGGACTGCTGCGCCGCGGGCCGATGCGGCTCCGCCACAAACCGTCGCCGCCCGGGCGGCGGATTCGCTGCCGCCAGCCGCCGCGAAATCGGCCGCCAAGGACGATGTCGAGACCACCGCCACGGTGTCCAAACAGGCGGCTGCCGCCCCGGCGCCTGCTCCCGCACCGGCACCCGCGCCGATGCAGGCGAAATCGACCTGCGCCAATCCCGATGCGCTCGGCGTCAGCCGCACCGTCGTCATCGACACCACGGGCGGACCGGGCTTCGGCTTCCTGCAGTACAAGCAATTCGACTTCCTGACCGACAAGGAGGTCGTGCTGACCTTCGACGACGGCCCGTGGCCGACCACGCCGGCGGTGCTGAAGGCGCTGGCCGACGAATGCACCAAGGCGGTGTTCTTCCCGATCGGCCTGCACACCACCTATCATCCGGAGATCCTGAAGCAGGTCGCCGCCGCCGGCCACACGGTCGGCGCGCATACTTGGTCGCATGCGCATCTCGACAGCAAGAAGCTGACGGAGCAGCAGGCCAAGGACGAGATCGAAAAGGGATTCAGCGCCGTGAAGATGGCGCTCGGCACCGCGCCCTCGCCGTTCTTCCGCTTCCCGGCGCTCGCCCACACCCAAGCGACAATCGCGCATCTGGCCAGCCGGAATATCGCGATGTTCTCCGTCGACGTCGATTCCCTGGACTTCAAGTCCAGCTCGCCTGACCAGGTGATCCAGACCGTCATGACCAAGCTGGAAAAGCAGGGCAAGGGCATCATCCTGATGCACGACCTGCAGAAGCACACCGCGCAAGCCCTGCCGACGCTGCTGCGTCGCCTGAAGGCCGGCGGTTACAAAGTGGTCCAGATGAAGGCGAAGGAGCCGCTGGAAACCCTGCCCGAATACGACGCCCTCATGGTCAAGGACATGAAGGTCCCCGCCGTGAGCGCGCGTCCGCTCTCCAGCGTGGTGCAGACCGTTTCGCAGCAGTAACTGATCGAACAGCGCCCTATCCGCGTATCGTCGTCATGGCCGGGCTCGTCCCGGCCATCCACGTTTTTGGGACGGCTTAAGTTCGAAGGGATCACGAAATGCGCGCAGCGGACGCTCACCGCTGAGTTCGTCGCGGGAATGCTGAGCGATGGTGCCGCAAGAGGGACTCGAACCCCCGACCCCGTCATTACGAATGACGTGCTCTACCAACTGAGCTATTGCGGCGGACCCGTTCGGCGACTGGCCGGAAAGCGCGTGCGCACTGATATCGGGCGTGGCCTCGATTGGCAAGGTTGACGCGGTCATTTGACCGCGCCTCAGCTCCCCCAGCGGGACAGAAACCCGCGCCAGCCGCCGGCCTGGGCCTTGGGCGGGCCGATTTGCTCGGAAAATTCGTCGCGGGTGCCGTCTTCCTCGATCCCGGGGTCGTCGGGGGCGCGGACGATGGGAATCACGGCCGGAATCGGCGCCGGCGGCGTTTTGGGGATGTCCTGGCGTTCGCGGAACAGCGGCGCGACCGCCGCAGGCGATGATTCGGCCGGTGCCGGCTGTGGCGCGGGCGGGGTCGACGCGGCCGCTGGCGGTGGGGCGGACGCTGGTTCCACCGGGGCCTGGGGGGCGGCCAGCGGGGTGTTGTCCTGGGGGGCGGGTGGCGCTGCTTCAACCGGTTTTATGATGTCGACCGGCTTTTCGGCCACCGGCTCGAGCGGTTTTGCGGGCGGCGCGCTCGGGGCTTCCTTCGGCAACTCGATCCGCTTTGAGGCGAGCATCGCTTCCTCGAACGGCGAGGATTCGATGGCCGGGCCCTTGTCGGACGGGAGCGCGGCAACCGGCGTCTGCCACTGGAAGGCATCGAGCCGGCCGGTGACCGGCGAGACCGGCCGCCAGCGATCGCTGACATAGCCGTCCGCAGTCCAGGCCGGATCGTGCAGTGCGCGCACCGCGCGCAAGGTCCAGGCGCGGGCGCGGCGGCTGTCGCCATGCTCGGTGCGCTCGATCTCAGCCATCAACAGCGCCACGCGTTGCGTCGGCGCGGCGATGAAGGGTGTAAGCGCCTCGCGCGCCTTGGCGAATTCGGCGGCGTCGATGGCCGCGCGCGCGATCGCGAGCGCGCCCTCGATATTGCCTGGTGTCTTCGCCGCCAGCGTCTCCACCCGCACCAGCCGCTGCCGCGCGGAGTCCCCTAGCTTCACATGCGCATAGGCATCGGCGAGATCGGGATGCGGCTGCGACAGCCACGCGGTCTCGACGATCTTCATCGCGCGCCGAACCTGGTGCGCCTCGCTCTCATATTTGGCGGCAAGCACCGCGGCCGGGATCAGCGTCGGCGCGAGCTTGATCGCCTCCGTCACGCTTTCGCGCGACAGGTCGCGGTCGACGGTCTCGAACTCCAGCGCGCGTGCGGCGAGCAGCACGCCGCGCTGCCGCCGATAGGTCGCCTTATTGATCAGGCCGGACGTCTGGTTGTTGTCGAGGATCGCCAGTGCGCCGGCCCAGTCACCCTTGGCGCAGCAGAAGCCGAGCACGGCCTGCGAGGCCCATGGCGAGGATGGCGAAACCTTCAGCGCCTCTTCCGCGATCATGACCGCGGCGACCGCATCGTCCGAACGCTGCGCCTCGATGAACAGGCCGCGCAGGCCGAGCAGCCGCGTATCCCCACGCTCGGCCATCGCGCGGAATGCGGCTTGCGCGCCGGCGCGATCGCCGTCGAGTTGCGCCGATTGCGCGTTCAGAAGAAGCGTCAGCGGATCGCTGCCGGCGTGACGCCGCGCCGTTTCCGCATGCTGCCGCGCCGCCGTCGAATCGCCGTGGCCGATCGCGAGCAGCCCTTGGGTGATCGCATGACGGCCACGCGCATGACGGCGCTCGCGCCGGCCGCTCCGGATGCGCGCCGGCACCCGCCACAGGCCGCGCAGGATCGACCAGACGATGACGGCCACGACCGCGACGATGCTGAGCCCCAGCGCGAACACCGGCAGCGTGGTTGTCATGCGCCCGCCGGCCCAGGACAGCACGACGTCGCCGGGCTGGTCGGCGACCCAGGCGGCGCCGGCCGCGGCAAGCGCGATCAACACAAGAAACACAATGATCCGGATCATGGAGAACCTACTGTCCGGCCTTCGCGAGCCCAGCCATGGCGTTATCGGCGAATGTTCGCGAAGCCGCCAGCGCTGCGGCGCGCGCTTCGACTTTTTCGAGCCACGCTTGCGCCGCCGTGCGATCAGCGGGCGCCAGCGTCATCAGTTCGCGTTGCGCCTCACCGAGATCGTTGCGCAGCGCAGCCTGGGTGATGCGCGCAACCACGCTGCCGCGATCGGTGCCGGCCGCATCGGTGCGCTCGATGCGCACGAGCTTTGCCGCGCCCGCCTGCAGGCGATCAACGATGCCGGTGCCGGTGGTGGCAGCGGACGCGGGCGGAGGCGGCGCAAGCTTTGGCACGATCTCGAGGAGCTGGCGGCAGAGCGCACCCGCGCTCGGCACGCCGGAGGCCGCGAACGCATCGAGCGGCTTGAGCACATCGGGGTTTTCCGCAAACTGCTTGGCGGCCTCGAGCGGCGCCGCATAGGCATCGCCGTGGCGGACCGCGACATCGAGCAGCGATGCGGCAACCACGCGGCGCAGCGGCATGTCGTCAGCGGGCTTGTTGCCTTGCTGGGCCAACTCAGCCGTTTGCTTCCGTACGGCGCTCTCGATCCTTGCGATGCGATCGTTGATAACAGAAAGATCCTGCGCGGGCGCGGACCCATCGCGTGGCATCGATTTCACCTGATCGATCGCAGCAGTCAGTCTGTCCGATTGCGCGCGTGACGCTGCAAGTTCGCCGCGCAACGCATTCGCGGATTTCTCCAGCCCGTCGATCCGCGCGGTCAGTGCCTGATCGCCTGAAGCCTGCCTGCTGATCTTAGCTTCCACGCCTGCGACACGCCCGGTGAGCTCATCGATGGCGCCGGCGCTAAGCTGCGGCACAGGCGGCTGCGCCGGCTGTACCGCGGGCCAGCCGAGCAACCAGCCGACGCCGATCACCAGCGCGGCAGCGACGGCGCCCGAAACAGGCGCGATCACCCAGGGCGAGATCGGCCGAGGCGGGGCTTCGGAGAACGAGGGTTCCGGATCCGGCGCGGCCGCAGCCGTCTCCACCTCAGGCTCGGGCTGCGGTGTTGCTTCGGCGGCCGCCGCTTCGCCGCTCACATTCTCGCTATCCGCCACCGCGCCATCCGGACTCACGGAATCCGTTTTGGGCGGTTCGCTCGACACCTCGGTCGCCTTGAGATCGATGGTCGGCGGCGCGCGCCGCGGCCGGGCGGAGGAATCCGCCGCCGATTCGGTGTCTTCGGGCCTCTCGTCGACCATGCAGCGGTTCCCTTGACTGTTGATACGCCGAAACCGGGAAAGCCAAGACTTTACCAGAATAAGACTTACCAGAATCGGACCGTTCTCTTAAGCCAATCAGGGCCGCAAAGCACGCGTCAGGGCCTCGAACAGGGCATTTTCGTCCGGCGAGGCGGCGGTGACGACCTGGGTGGCTCCGGCCTCGCGCAGGACGGCGGCAACACCCGCCGAAATGCAGCAGTGCGGCGACGCCAGGGCCGATATTTCGAGCCCTTCGGCCCGCGCCGCATCGAGAAACGCCTGCGCGCTGCGGCGGGAATAATGCAACACGGCCTCGATACCGCCGGCCATGAAAGCGTCACACGCCTGCCGCGGCAGGCCGGCCACCGGGCTCATCCGGTAAGTCGTGCGGGTTATGACCGTAAAGCCGGCCTCGCCCAGCTCGCCGGCGAGATCGCGCGAGAGATCGGCGCCCGCGAGATAAAGCAAGGTCGCCGCCTTTTTCAGTTTCTTGGCCTTCCTGCGCGCCCGCACGAGCTCGTAGAGCGCAGTGGCATCCCCGTCGGCGCTTGCCACCTCGCCAAATCCGGCCTCGCGCGCCGCGGCAGCGGTATGCTCGCCGACCGCAAACAGCGGCAGGCGAAGCAGCGCATGGCCGGCTAGCTGCGGCGCGACGGCGCGCAGCGCGTTGGCGCTGGTGACGATGACGGCGTCATAGCCCGCCGCATCTTCTTCCTGGAACGGCAGCGCCTCGAACCGCAGCATCGGCGCGAGCAGGACCTCAAAACCCCGGCTGCGCAGGCTATCGGCAGTGGCCTCGGCATCTCCTTGCGGGCGCGTGACAAGAACGGCCATCTTCAGGCTTTCAGGAGCGACATTTGGGGCTGAACCGACGATTGCACGCTGTGACCTCACAATGCTACCGAGTGACGGACGGATGATGGCAAGCGAATAGCACAAGGACCGAGATTGGGTAACGACACGCCGATGCTGGTGTTGGGTATAGAGACCACCTGCGATGAAACTGCAGCCGCTGTGGTCGAGCGCCAGAGCGACGGCAGCGGACGCATCCTGTCCAACATCGTGCGCTCGCAGACAGAAGAGCACGCACGCTTCGGCGGCGTGGTGCCGGAGATCGCCGCGCGCGCCCATGTCGACCTGCTCGATGGCATCGTCGATCGCGCCATGAAAGAGGCTGATATCGGCTATGCGCAATTGTCCGCCGTCGCTGCGGCCGCAGGCCCCGGCCTGATCGGCGGCGTCATCGTCGGCCTCACCACGGCAAAGGCGATCGCGATGGTGCACGAGACGCCGCTGATCGCGGTGAACCATCTGGAGGCGCATGCGCTGACGCCGCGGCTCACTTGTGCGTTAGCGTTTCCCTATTGCCTGTTCCTGGCCTCCGGCGGCCATACCCAGATCGTCGCCGTCGTCGGCGTCGGCCAGTATGTGCGGCTCGGCACCACCGTCGATGACGCCATGGGCGAGGCCTTCGACAAGGTCGCAAAGATGCTGTCGCTGCCCTATCCGGGCGGGCCGGAGGTGGAGCGCGCGGCCGAAGGCGGCGACGCCACGCGCTTTGCGTTTCCGCGGCCAATGCTCGGCCGCGCCGACGCCAATTTCTCACTGTCAGGCCTGAAGACCGCCGTGCGCAACGAAGCGAGCCGATTGGCGCCGCTGGAGCCGCAGGATGTCAGCGATCTCTGCGCCGGTTTTCAGGCCGCGGTGCTGGAATCGACTGCGGACCGGCTGAGTGTCGGGTTGAGATTGTTCCATGAGCAATTCGGTCCGCCGCGCGCGCTGGTCGCGGCCGGCGGCGTCGCCGCCAATCATGCGATCCGCGGCGCGCTGCAGGATGTCGCCGCCAGTGCACAGACGACGCTGATCATTCCGCCGCCCGCGCTCTGCACCGACAATGGCGCGATGATCGCGTGGGCCGGCGCCGAGCGGATGGCGCTCGGCCTCACCGACACGATGGACGCGCCGCCGCGCGCCCGCTGGCTGCTCGACGCCAACGCCAAGGCGCCCGCGGGCTACGCCAACACCCGCGCGGGATTCTGAGATGTTTGAAGGATCACGCTGCAGACGCCGTGCCACCTCGCCCCGCTTGCGGGGAGAGGTCGGATTTGCGCGTAGCGCAAATCCAAGTGAGGGGGAGCCTCCGCGCACACCTCACTTTGCGGATTCGCGGAGAGCAGCCCCTCACCCCAACCCTCTCCCCGCAAGAGCGGGGAGAGGGAGTTCAGATGAGTCTGCCTGATGCCGGCGCATCAATCCGTTGGCGTGATCGGCGCAGGTGCGTGGGGCACGGCGCTCGCGGCTGTCGCTGCGCGCGCCGGTCGTGACGTCACGCTCTATGCGCGCGACGCGGCGCATGCTGCGCAGATCCAGGCGACGCGCGCCAATCCAAGACTGCCCGGCGTGCTTCTCGATGCCAGCGTCAAGGTAACCGCCGACATCGCCGCGGCTGCCCGCGCCGATCTCATCCTGGTCGCCACCCCCGCGCAGCATCTGCGCGCGTCCGTCATGCATCTGGCGCCGCAACTTGCGAAGGCCACCCCTGTGATCGCCTGCGCCAAGGGCATCGAGCGCGGCACCCACAAATTCATGACCGACGTGATTGCGGAAGCCGCGCCCGACGCGACGCCGGCGATATTGTCGGGACCAAGCTTTGCCGATGATGTCGCGCGCGGACTTCCAACAGCGGTGACGCTGGCGACGAGAGATGAAGCGCTGGCGAGCTTACTGGTGCAGGCGCTGGGATCGCCGACCTTCCGGCCCTATCACACGACCGACGTCCGCGGCGTCGAAATCGGCGGTGCCGCCAAGAACGTGCTGGCGATCGCGGCGGGCATCGTGGCTGGCCGCGAGCTCGGGGCGTCGGCGCTTGCCGCGTTGACCACGCGCGGCTTCACCGAACTGGCGCGGCTCGGCCGCGCCTGCGGGGCCCGCGCCGAAACCTTAGTGGGACTGTCCGGCCTCGGCGACCTGATCCTGAGCTGCTCCAGCCCGCAGTCGCGTAATTTCGCACTCGGCATTGCGCTTGGCCGCGGCGAACGGCCCGCGACCGGCAAGCTCGCCGAAGGGGAATTCACAGCGCCGGTGCTGATCGAGCTTGCGGCTTCGCAAGACATCGAGATGCCGGTATCAAATGCGGTCGCAGCGATCCTTACCAAGCAATTGACGATCGATGCTGCGATCGAGGGCCTCTTGACGCGGCCGTTCAAGGCGGAGGGATGACGATGGCGTACTGGCTGGTGAAATCCGAACCGTCGAGCTGGTCCTGGGAGCAGCAGGTGGCGAAGGGCGCCAAGGGCGAGGCCTGGACCGGCGTGCGCAACTTCACCGCGCGCCAGAATCTCGTGAACATGAAGAAAGGCGACAAGGCCTTCTTCTATCACTCCAACGAGGGCAAGGAGATCGTCGGCATCGCCGAGATCATCAAGGAGGCCTATCCCGACCCGACCGACAAAACCGGCAAATTCGTCTGCGTCGACATCAAGGCCGACAAGCCCCTGAAGACGCCGGTGACGATCGGAGCGATCAAGGCCGAGACAAAGCTCGCCGATATGGCGCTGGTCAAATATTCGCGCCTGTCGGTACAGCCCGTTACCGCGGATGAGTGGAAGATCGTCTGCAAGATGGGCGGGCTGTGACAAGCGCCGCCTCGTAACTTCGGTAGGGTGGGCAAAGCGAAGCGTGCCCACCACCACGAGCGGAATGCTTGATGGTGGGCTCGCTTCGCTTTGCCCACTACAAAATCTTCAAACCGCCGCCGCGGTCACCACCTGCGCCAATAGCTGCTCGCGCTTGGCTTGCGTGCGGTAGCCCTTCATGGTCGCGGCAAATCGCTCCAGGATGCCGTCCTCGAAGGCGGTGACGATGGTGTCGTGGACATAGCTCTTGCGGCAGATCGCGGGCGTATTGGAGAGTTCATCGGCGGCGGCACGCACCGCTTCCAGCACCTGCTTCTTGCGGCCGCGGGCGCTGGATGCCGGCGTGATCCGCGACAGCGACTCCAGCACGACCGCAGAAGCCATCAGCGTGCGAAAATCCTTCAGCGAAATCTTGATGCCGGCGATCTCGCGCAGGAACGCATTCACCGCCGTCGTCGACGCCGCGCGCACGATGCCCGACCTGTCGCGATACTGGAACATGCGCTTGCCCGGCACGCTACGCAGAATGCCGATCGCGCGCACCAGCTTGGCCGCGTCGCATTCCTTGCGCACGGCCTTGCCGCCCTTGGCCTTGAAGGTCAGCACCACGCAGTCGTCTTCGAGCGTGACGTTCGACTTCAAGAGCGTGGTGGCGCCGCGAGTGCCGTTCAGCCGCGCATAGGATTCGTTGCCCGGGCGGATCGCCGTGCGCGCGATCAATTCGATCACCGCCGACAGCGCGAATTCGCGCGTCGGCTCGTCGTCGGACAGGTATTTCGAGACGTTGCGCCGGATCTTCGGCAGCGCCCCCACCAGCTTTGCCAGCCGATGCGCCTTGCGATGCTCGCGCACCTTCTCCCAGTCGGCGTGATACCGGTATTGCAGCCGTCCGGCGGCGTCGCGCCCAATCGCCTGCAAATGCGAGCTGGGATCGTGGGAATAGCGCACCTCGCGATAGGCCGGCGGCACTGCCATCGCGTGCAGGCGGCGGATGGTACGGGCATCGCGGATGTGCGAGCCGTTGGCGCGAACAAAGGAATAGCTCTTGCCGCGCTTGACACGGCGGATGGTGAGCAGGGCCTGGTCGCCGAGCTTCAGGCCCAGTTCCTCGGCCAGCTCCCTCACCGAGGTCTTGACGGTGATCTTCTGCTTGGGGGTGGGCAGCTTGCGCGGCCATTGGCCTAGCGCTTTTGCCAGGGGCAGGGTTGGATCGGCGGAAACGGGCCGCGTAGCCACAAAATTCTGCTGATCCGTCATGACCGTTGACGCCTTGGCTCCACTGTTTATCGGTAATGCCGATTTTTATGGCTTGGTTCCGGAGGGCCGTCTGGCCCCGGAAACGCCATTTAGGGGGTTCCTTTACCTTTTGCGAGTCGCGAATCAGTCATTACCGGTTTCTAATTACCGCTCATGGGTGCCATTCGCGCGATAACGTTGATTTTGACTTCGCTCAAAACGTGATTTTGATCGCTCCGTTCAACTGGAACCAAGGCTTCGGCAGGAGAGCCGACCAAGGTCCAAGTCGCCAGCGCTTGTCCGGGCATTGTCCGGCGACGCATAATCACCGTAACGATCAAGACGGCCCGCAACACCGGGATCACGCGGGCCGGATGTCGAGTGGAGGGAATGATGTCCGAGAAGATCTATGACGTCTCAGCCGATTGGGCCAAGCGCGCCTATGTCGACGACGCCAAGTACCGGGAGATGTATGCGCGCTCGGTTTCCGACCCCAACGGCTTCTGGGCCGAGCACGGCAAGCGCATCGACTGGATCAAGCCGTACACCAAGGTCGAGAACGTCTCCTTCGCGCCCGGCAACATCTCGATCAAATGGTTCGAGGACGGCGTGCTCAACGTCGCCTGGAACTGCATCGACCGCCATCTCGAGACCCGCGGCGACCAGACCGCGATCATTTGGGAGGGCGACGATCCCTCGAAGTCGAAGCACATCACCTATCGCGAGCTGCACGACGAAGTCTGCCGGATGGCCAACATCCTGCGCAACCGCAACGTCGCAAAGGGCGACCGCGTCACCATCTATTTGCCGATGATCCCCGAGGCCGCCTATGCGATCCTGGCCTGCGCGCGGATCGGCGCGATTCATTCGGTGGTGTTCGCGGGCTTCTCGCCCGACAGCCTCGCCCAGCGCATCAACGACTGCAAATCCAAGATCGTCATCACCGCCGACGAAGGATTGCGCGGCGGAAGGAAGGTGCCGCTGAAGGCCAATGTCGATGCGGCGCTTTCCAAGACCGAGGGCGTCGACTGGGTCGTCGTGGTCAAGCACACCGGCGCCGCCGTCGACATGAATCCGACCCGCGACTTCTGGTACCACGAGGCGGCCGAGATGGTGACGACGGACTGCCCGTGCGAGCCGATGCACGCCGAAGATCCGCTGTTCATCCTCTATACGTCAGGCTCGACCGGCCAACCCAAGGGTGTGCTGCACACCTCCGGCGGCTATCTCGTGTTCGCGTCGATGACGCATCAATACGTGTTCGATTATCACGACGGCGACATCTACTGGTGCACCGCCGACGTCGGCTGGGTCACCGGCCACACCTACATCCTCTATGGTCCGCTCGCCAACGGCGCGACCACGCTGATGTTCGAAGGCGTGCCGAACTATCCGGACAATTCCCGCTTCTGGAACGTCGTCGACAAGCACAAGGTCAACATCTTCTACACCGCGCCGACCGCGATCCGCGCGCTGATGCAGGGTGGTGACGAGCCCGTCAAGAAGACGTCGCGCAAGAGCCTGAAGCTGCTCGGCTCGGTCGGCGAGCCCATCAATCCGGAAGCCTGGGAATGGTACTATCGCGTGGTCGGCGACAGCCGCTGCCCGATCGTCGACACCTGGTGGCAGACCGAGACCGGCGGCATTCTGATCACCCCGCTGCCCGGCGCCACCAAGCTGAAGCCGGGCTCGGCGACGCGGCCGTTCTTCGGCGTGGTGCCTGACATCGTCGATGCCGACGGCAAGGTGCTGGAGGGCGAGGCGACCGGCAATCTCTGCCTGATCAAATCCTGGCCCGGCCAGATGCGCACCGTCTATGGCGACCACGCCCGTTTCGAGCAGACCTATTTCTCGACCTACAAGGGCAAGTACTTCACCGGCGACGGCTGCCGGCGCGACGCCGACGGCTTTTACTGGATCACCGGCCGCGTCGACGACGTCATCAATGTCTCCGGCCACCGCATGGGCACCGCCGAGGTCGAGAGTTCGCTGGTGGCGCATGCCGCGGTGTCGGAAGCCGCCGTGGTCGGCTATCCCCATGACATCAAGGGTCAGGGCATCTACGCCTATGTCACGCTGATGGCAGGCACCGAGCCGAGCGAGGAGTTGCGCAAGGAGCTGGTTGCCTGGGTGCGCAAGGACATCGGTCCGATCGCCTCGCCCGACTTGATCCAGTTCGCACCGGGCCTGCCCAAGACGCGCTCCGGCAAGATCATGCGCCGCATCCTGCGCAAGATCGCCGAGGACGAGCCGTCAAGCCTCGGCGACACCTCGACGCTGGCCGATCCGGCCGTCGTGGACGATCTCGTCAAGAACCGGCAGAACAAGAAGGGCGCCGCGGTTTAAGACCGCGGCAGGGGGAAGTTCATGGGGTTGCATTTTGGTCGTCTTGCTGCCGCGGCGCTGATTGCCGCGGTTGGCCTCATGGTCGGCGTGCCGAGCTTGCGCGCGGCGAATCTCGACGAAGCCTGCGGGGGGCCGGAGAAGATCACGTGCAACTCGGCACTGTTCTGCCGCAAGGACGCCGGACAATGCGGCGTCGAGGAAGCCAAAGGCACCTGCGAGAAGGCCCCGGCTTTCTGCATCCGGATTCACCGCCCGGTTTGCGGCTGCAACGGCAAGACCTATCCGAACGAGTGCGAGGCGCGGCACGTCAAGGTCGCGGTCGACTATGCCGGTCCTTGCAAGAAAGCGCCGGGCGCCGCGGAGCCGAAGCCGGAGAAGCCGCCGGCGGCCAAGAAGAAGAAGTCGAGCAAGTAGCCGCCGCGCAACCACGATCGACATCTTCTCACGCGACCGTCAGGCATTCTGCCGCCATGGCCGCACGGTTGCCGCCGGGCGTTGTTTCCGGGTCATTTACTTTATTTTCGACTTTTCTTTTCTTCGACCTATCGCGAGCCGTCCCGCGCCCGACACAAAAAATAGCCGGTTAACAAACGCGGTCGAGAATGCCTGGTGCGAGCGGCCAGCCGGTATTTCGCCGGCCGGCGCGAGATTTGAGAGCCCCTGACATCTCAGGGCACTGAATTGGGCGGCTGGAAGTGGAGAGCTTCATGTCGATGAGGAGCACGGTGGCCGTGGCTGCCACCCTTGGGCTGGGCGTATTCGGGCTGGGCGCATTGATGCCGACGGCGGCCGAAGCACGGCCGGAAATGGTTGATATGCACGACGATCATTATTCTCCGGGCACGATCGTGGTCAGGACCGGCGAGCGGCGCCTCTATCTCATTCTCGATTACGGTCACGCCATGCGTTATCCGGTCGGCGTCGGCAAGGCCGGCAAGCAGTGGGCCGGCACCACGCAGATCGACGGCAAATACCGCTACCCGGCCTGGTCGCCGCCCGCCGAAGTCAAGCGGGACAAGCCCTCCATGCCCGACGTGATTCCCGGCGGCTCGCCGCGCAATCCGATGGGCGTTGCGGCGATGACGCTCGCCGGCGGCGAATATGCGATCCACGGCACCAACGTGCCGGGCTCAGTCGGCGGCTTCGTCTCCTACGGCTGCATTCGCATGCTGAACGACGACATCACCGACCTCTACTCCCGCGTCCCCGTCGGCGCCACCGTGGTCGTCACGCACTGATTTTCAGTAGCCCGGGTGAAGCGCAGCGTAACCCGGGACCGCTCGTAAAGGCTGACGCAGATGTCCCGGGCTATGCGTTCCGCTCCACCCAGGCTGCAGGGCTGAACCGATCGAGCACGCGTATGAACAAGAGCCGCGCCGTTGCACGGCTTTTTTTATTGCCAGAAGCGCCGACTTCTCGCGCACCAGCCAAAGCGATGGCCGCCATTGTAGCTGCGCGCATGGCCTGCCGCGAGCAGTGCCGCCGACACGTTGTCGGTACGCCTGGTCGCGACGTCGGCGACGACGCGCCCCTGATATTTGTCGGGACCGATGTTGTAGATCACGACGCCGCCCTGGCTGAGAAGATTGCGCAAGGCATCGGTCGCGGCCTCGGCCCTTTCCAATTCGTCCTGGCATGATGCCTTCAACTCCGGCGCATCGATGCCGCGCAAGCGGACATGGGTCATGAGATCGCGTCCCTGCTCCAGATGCACGCGCGCCTCGAACGTGTCGCCGTCGATCGTCCTGATGACGTCGACAGTGCGGCGGACATCTGGAGTGCCGCCGCGCTGCCAGATCGCATCGGTATCCTGCACGCGGCCACTCCCCCAATGCGGAAGCTGCCAAGGCACCCATTGCCGGATTGGAAGCAGGGTGCCGAGCGCAATACCGATCACGAACACCCATGGCAAAGCAGCCGAGAACCGACGGCCAAATGGAGCGCGGCGAAACGATCGCCGATATGGATTGATTCGCTCGTCGGGAGGCATCGCCCCACGCTAGAGCATATTCGGTCGTGATTGAATCAGAACCGAAGCTCCAGATTCTTATTTTGACGCGTTTTCTTCACGCGAACCGGCTTCCATCCCGCATCAAGTGCGGGACAGGCTTCGCTTGAAAACGCTCTGGGGCATGATCCGGAAAAGTGAAATCCGGATTTCGCTCGCGACAAACGCGAAGCGTTTGCGCGGAGATCATGCCCAAACAAAATCGAGCCGGGTGAGGTGACACGAAACTGCCGCGTCAGAAATCCGACGCGATGCCTTTGCTCTCCCAATCACCGTAGCGCGTCGGTTCCGGTCCCTTTGGTCCTTGAACCTCCTTCTGCATCGGCGTTGCGCTTGCTGTCGCGGCCTTCCGTCGCGCTTCGGCTTCGGCAAGCGCACGTTGCGCCGCTGGCGTCAGCGGCTTGCGTTCCGGCGGTGGCGCATGGTCAGTCATGATACGGTCTTCCTGCAACAGATTTTATATCGCGGATATCCGCAAAGCTTTGGCATCACGATCAAGAAATCAGAAGACCGCTTCTTACATTTGGCATATTCGCATGCCAGAGCTTTTGTCCCTTCCCCCCAAGATGGCATGAGCCGAGGCGCTATCCGGCTTTCCCGACTGAGATATTCCCGCTCCATGCCCCCTTCAAGATTTGCAGCGTCGATCGAAGTGCCCGGCCTCGCGGCGCGACGGATCGCAGCCGACATTCTGGACGGCGTCCTGCACAAGCATCGCACGCTCGATGACCAGCTTGATGGCACTGGCGCCCATCCCGGCCTGAAGACGCTTGCCGATCGCGATCGCGCGCTGATGCGTCGACTGGTGTCGACGATCCTGCGCCGGCTCGGAACCCTCGGCCATCTGCTGTCGCGCCTGCTCGACCGCGGCATCCCGACCGACGCGCCGCGTGCGCAGAGCGCGCTGCTGATCGGCGCCGCGCAGATCCTCTGGATGGACGTGCCCGATCATGCCGCGGTCGATCTGTCGGTGCGGCTCGTGCAGTCGGACCGGCGCGCCGCGAAATATGCGGGCCTCGTCAATGCGGTGCTGCGCCGTTGCGCCCGCGAGGGCCATGCGCTGGTCGACGAGGTCAGGACCCAGACGCTGGATCTCCCGCATTGGTTGTTTGCGCGCTGGGCCGCTCATTACGGCGAAGCCACCGCACGCGAAATGGCGCTTGCCATCGCCAATGAACCCTCGCTCGACCTCACCGTGAAATCCGACCCCGCGCAATGGGCGAGCCGGCTGCACGGTGAGATGCTGCCGACGGGAACCGTGCGCACGCTGTTGCACGGCTCGGTGACGATGCTGCCGGGCTTTCCGGAAGGGCAATGGTGGGTGCAGGACGCCGCCGCGGCACTTCCGGCGCGGCTGTTCGGCGACATCAAAGACAAGCGAATCGCCGATCTCTGCGCCGCGCCCGGCGGCAAGACGGCGCAGCTCGCCTATGCCGGCGCGCAGGTGACTGCCGTCGATCGCTCGCCGGCGCGGATGGCGCGGCTGCGCGACAACCTTGCGCGACTTTCGCTTTCGGCAGAATGCATCGTCGCCGACGCCGTCGAGTGGCCGGGCGACGGTGACGGCTTCGACGGCATCCTGCTCGACGCGCCCTGCACCTCGACCGGCACCATCCGCCGCCACCCCGACGTGGCCTGGTTGCGGCAGGAGGCCGAGATCGCGACGCTGGCCGCCTTGCAGAAACGGCTGCTGCAAAAGGCGGTCACGCTGCTCAAGTCAGGCGGAACACTGGTCTATTGCACCTGTTCACTGGAGCCGGAGGAGGGCGAGCAACCCATCGCGGCGCTCCTGGGCAGCGAATCAGGGCTGCGCCGCGTGCCGATCACGCCAAGCGAGGTCGCCGGCCTCTCCGAGCTTCTCACCGCCGACGGCGACTTGCGCACGCTGCCCTGCCATCTGCCCCATGCCGATGCGAGGCTCGGCGGATTGGACGGATTCTACGCTGCGCGGCTGGTTAAATCCTGATTTCATTGAGTTTTCACCGTCGCTGGCACCCGATCTCCGCGCCAATGCCTTGCGGTTGGCGCGAGGAAAACCGGTGCCTCCTTGTCCGGATCGCGCTGCGCCTGATTCGCGCCGTTTCAAGATGGTGTCTTGGCGGCGTTTCCGGATTAAAAGGATTCGCCAGAACCCCTTCTCCCCTCAAAGGTTAGGCGTGTCCGTCGCCCAACGCAGACGCATCTCGACGCTGATCGCTGGCCGCTTCGCGCGCAGCGTGGCCGCGCGCGCCAGCGGCGGAACCGTCGCGCTGTCGCGATTGTGGCCCGGCCGCAGCGACCGCCTGATCATCGCCCCCCATGACCTGCGCACCGCGGATGCCACCCGCGCCGCGGAAATCTATGCCGGCCGCTTCGTGTTCGCCGGCAAGATCGTGACCTGCCACGGCCGTTCGATCTTCGACCTCGAACCGCCATCGGAGGATTGGGAGGCGGCCCTGCTCGGCTTCGGCTGGCTGCGCCATCTGCGCGTCGCCGATACCGCGCTGACCCGGGCCAATGCGCGCTCCCTGATCGACGACTGGATGTCGAACGCGTCCCGCAAGCGGCCCCTGGAGCGCCGCGCCGACGTGCGGGCGCGGCGCGTCATCTCGCTGTTGTCCCAGGCGCCCCTGGTGCTCAGCGATACCGACGGGAAATTCTACCGGAAATATCTGCGCGGGCTGGGGCGCGAGATCCGCCATTTGCGCTACGGCATGGTCGATGTCGCCGATGGGGTGCCGCGGCTGCAGGTCCTGATCGCGCTGTGCTACGCCTCGCTCTGCCTTGCCAACCAGGCCCGCCACGTCCGCTCGGCGACGCGACGGCTGTCCGACGAATTGCAACGGCAGATCCTGCCCGATGGCGGCCACATCTCGCGCAATCCCGGAGCGCTGGTGGAACTGCTCAGCGATATGCTGCCGCTGCGCCAGACCTTTGCCGCCCGAAACATCGCCCCGCCGCCGGCGCTGCTCAACGCCATCGACCGCATGATGCCGATGCTGCGCTTCTTCCGCCATGGCGATGGCAGCTTCGCGCTGTTCAACGGCATGAGCACCGCGCCGTCCGACCTCGTTGCGACGCTGCTGGCCTATGACGACGCCCACGGCGCGCCGATGGCGAGCATGCCGCATACCGGCTATCAGCGGCTCGATGCCGGCAACATGACCGTGATCATCGACACCGGCCCGCCGCCACCGCCGAGCGTCAGCCAGGATGCCCATGCCGGATGTCTGTCGTTCGAGCTTTCAGCCGGACCGAGCCGGATCGTCGTCAATTGCGGCATGCCGGCCACCGGTCGCGACAATTGGCGGCCATTCGCGCGCTCGACGGCGGCGCATTCGACATTGACCTATCACGACAGCTCATCCTGCCAGTTCGTCGAGATGTCGGCGATGAAGCGTCTGCTCAGGGGCGCGCCGATCACCAGCGGCCCGAGCAATGTCGAGAGCTATCGCGAGGCAACCAGCAATGGCGATGTCCTGACCACCTCGCATGACGGCTATCTCTCGCGCTTCGGCGTCATCCATCACCGCGTGCTGATGGCGGCGCAGGACGGCTCGCGGCTCGACGGCGAGGACACGCTGTCGCCGCCATCAGGCGGCCGCATCAAGGGCCACGACAGCGAATACGCGTTGCGGTTTCACCTGCACCCGTCGGTGAAGGCGAGCCGGCTTTCGGATGCCCGCGGCGTCATGCTGGTGCTGCCGAACCGCGACGTCTGGACCTTCGAGGCGGTCGACGACAAGGTCGATCTCGAAGACAGCGTGTTCCTCGCCGGCAATGACGGTCCGCGCCGCACCTCTCAGATCGTGATCCGGCAGGATGCAAGGCAGGTCTCCACCATCCGCTGGAGTTTCGTCCGCTCGAGCACTTCGGCAGCCCAGACCAATGCCCGCCGCAACGCCCGCCGCGAGCCGGAATTGCCGTTGTAGATGAATCCAGCGCGGCATGTGCCATACTGCTTGACCGATGTAAGCCAATTGCTTACATGAACTCGTGATCAAGACCTTCAAGAGCAAGGCTCTGTCGGAGCTTTGGGCTAAGGGCAAGAGCTCAAAAATCGACGCGAAGATGCACAAGCGCATTCTCGCGAGGCTTGATCGCCTCGACGTGGCCGTTCGGCCCGAGGAAATGAACGTTCCGGGCTTCGACTTTCATACGCTGCAGGGCTTCAATCCGAAGCGATACACGGTCCACGTCAATGGCCCCTGGTGCATCACGTTCGAATTCGAAGATGGCGATGCCCACCGCGTTGATTTCGAGCAGTATCACTAGGCATGATCCGAAAAAATCCTGCCCAAACAAGAAATGAGATCGAACATGGTCTATGTCGCAAAGCGCAGCAAGACGCGCTGTCCCACCCATCCCGGTGCTCTGCTCCGCGATGACATCATCCCGGCGACCGGTCGGACCAAGGCTGAGATCGCTGGCCTGCTCGGGATTTCGCGGCAGCACCTCTATGACATTCTGCAGGAAAGGAAACCGGTCTCGCCGGCTATCGCGGTGCGGCTCGGCAAGCTTTTCGGTGACGGAGCAGGCATCTGGACCCGGATGCAAGCCGCCTACGACACCTGGCATGCAGAGCGGACCGAGGACGTCCGTCACATTCCGACCATCAAGGCAAGAGCCGCCTGACGGGGCGAATGGCACCATCTTGGGGCTTGCTCGTTGCTCCTGGGTCAAATTTTACCGCATGGGCCGGCGAGCGGTTTCATGGACCGCAAAACCATGCTACCCGGCTGGTCTAGATTCTTGTTTTGAGGCGTTTTCTTCACGCGAACCGGTACCCACTTCGCTCGAAAACGCTCTAACAGCCAGGGATTCCCGACATGACCGAACAGCTTCGCCGCGTGACCCGCGCGCTCCTTTCCGTTTCCGACAAGACCGGATTGATCGAGTTCGCCACGGCGCTGGCGGGCCACGGCGTGGAGCTGGTTTCCACCGGCGGCACGGCCAAGGCGATCGCCGCGGCCGGGCTGAAAGTGAAAGACGTTTCCGACCTCACCGGCTTTCCCGAGATGATGGACGGCCGGGTCAAGACCTTGCATCCCAAGGTGCATGGCGGCCTGCTTGCGATCCGCGACAACAAGGAGCACGCGGCGGCAATGCAGGCCCACGGTATCGCGCCGATCGATCTGCTTGTCGTCAATCTCTATCCGTTCGAGGCCACCGTCGAGAAGGGCGCCGGCTTTGAGGAGTGCATCGAGAATATCGACATCGGCGGTCCCGCGATGATCCGCGCCGCGGCGAAGAATCACGACGACGTCGCCGTGATCGTCGAGGCGCAGGACTATCAAGCGGTGCTCGACGAGCTCGCGGCCAACAAAAGCGCGACCACGCTCGCGCTTCGCCGCCGCCTCGCCGCGAAAGCCTATGCCCGCACCGCGGCCTATGACGCGGCGATCTCGAACTGGTTCGCGAAAGAGCTCAAGACCGAGGCGCCGGATTTCCGCGCCGTCGGCGGAAGACTGATCCAGAAGCTGCGCTATGGCGAGAACCCGCACCAGAGCGCCGCATTCTACGCAACGCCGGAGAAACGTCCCGGCGTTGCCACCGCGCGGCAGGTGCAGGGCAAGGAACTGTCCTACAACAATATCAACGACACCGACGCGGCCTATGAATGCATCGGCGAGTTCGATGCCAAGCGCACCGCCGCCTGCGTTATCGTCAAGCATGCCAATCCGTGCGGCGTCGCCGAAGGCGCCGATCTCGTCAGCGCATATCGAAAGGCATTGGCCTGCGATTCGACGTCCGCCTTTGGCGGCATCGTCGCCGTCAACCGCACACTCGATGCGGACGCCGCGCGCGCGATCACCGAGATCTTCACCGAGGTCATCATCGCGCCTGACGCGACCGATGAAGCGATCAAGATCGTCGCGGCGAAGAAGAATCTCCGTCTTCTGCTCGCCGGCGGCCTGCCCGACCCACGCGCGGCGGGCCTCACCGCCAAGACCGTCGCTGGCGGGCTATTGGTGCAGAGCCGCGACAATGCGGTGATCGACGACATGGCGCTGAAAGTCGTGACCAGGCGCTCCCCCTCGGACGCCGAGCTGCGCGATCTCAAATTCGCCTTCCGCGTTGCAAAGCACGTGAAGTCGAACACCATCATCTACGCCAAGGATCTCGCCACTGTGGGCATCGGCGCCGGCCAGATGAGCCGCGTCGATTCCGCCCGCATCGCCGCGCGCAAGGCGCAGGATGCCGCCGCCGAGTTGAAGCTCGCCGAGCCGCTGACCAAGGGCTCGGTCGTCGCCTCGGATGCCTTCTTCCCGTTCGCCGACGGCATGCTCGCTTGCATCGAGGCCGGCGCCACCGCGGTGATCCAGCCCGGCGGCTCCATGCGCGACGACGAAGTGATCAAGGCCGCCGACGAGCACGGCATCGCCATGGTCTTCACCGGCGTCAGGCATTTCCGACATTGAGCCGGTAAGCGTAGTAGACGTAGCCCGGATGGAGCGCAGCGTAATCCGGGGTCCTGCGTCCGCGGATTGAGCCGTCCCGGATTGCGCTGCGCTTCATCCGGGCTACGGATTGTCCCGCACCCGCACGACCAGCGCCAACCCCCCGAGAAAGAACAGCACCAGCACCGCCATGCCGGCCTTTTGGCTCGCGGTCGCTGCGGTGATCGCCCCGATCAGGAGCGGGCCCATGAACGACGTCACCTTGCCGGTCAGCGCGAACAATCCGAAATACTGCGCGATGCGATCCTTCGGCGCGAGCTGGATGAGAAGCGTGCGCGAGGCCGCCTGCAACGGCCCGCCGGCGGCGCCGATCAAACAGCCAAGCACGAGATAGGCGCGCTCGGCGGCACCGGCGAACAGCGCACCGCCCGGCTCGGGCGGCGCAACCGGCACGAACAGGATCGAATCCTTGTCGACGAGCAGAATAGCCGCGATCGAGAACAAGAGGATGATCAAGCTGCCCACGATCACGCGCTTCGGGCCCAGGAGATCGTCAAGCTTGCCCCCGAGCCAAGCGCCGAACACACCGGCGATTGCGAGGATGATGCCGAAGGTGCCGATCTGGATCGTGCGCCAGCCGAAGGTGCCGGCAGCGTAGATGCCGCCGAACGCGAACAGCGATACCAGTCCATCGGCGTAGATCATGTTGGCGAGCAGGAACGTCGCGAGCGATTTCCGCCTCGGCAGTTCGCCGATCGTTTGCTTCAATTCGCGCAAACCCTCGCGCAGCGCCTGCCGCACCGGCCGCTTCGCCGGATAGTCCGGCGTGAACAGAAACAGCGGCGTCACGAACAGGATGAACCAGAGGGCGGTCAAAGGTCCGGTGATGCGATCGCCCGCATGCGTGGCGGGATCGAGCCCGAACAGCGGCTTGAAACCGAACAGCGTGCGCCCGCTGTCAGGGCTGGCCGCAAGGAAGCCGAGCACCAGGAACAGGCTGAGCACGCCGCCGGCATAGCCGGTGGCCCAGCCCGTTCCTGAGAGCCGCCCGATCCGGTTCGGCGGCACCAAGGTCGGCATCATCGCATTGTTGAAGACGGTGGCGAACTCGGCGCCGACAGAGGCGAGCGCATAGGCAAACAGAAGCGGCGGGATGATGCTGGCATCGCCGGGCCGGCCGATCCACATCAGCGAGGAGCCGAGCACGAGCAGCGCGCCGAAACCGGCGATCCACGGCTTGCGCCGGCCGCTGGCGTCCGCGATGGCGCCGAGCACCGGCGACAATAGCGCGATCGCAAGCCCCGCCGCAGCGGTGGCAAAGCCCCACATCGCCTGCCCGCTCGCTGGATCGGGCGCGACGAAACCTGCAAAATAGGGCGCGAAGACGAAGGTCGTGATCAGCGTGAAATAAGGCTGCGCGGCCCAGTCGAAAAAGATCCAGCTAACGACGGCGGCACGGCTTGGATATTCCTTCGGCAACTCCGCGTTGCCTGCCTCGCTGATTGCCATGTCCATGCGAAAATCGTCCTGCCCCAATCACGAACAGGCGCTTTGCCTGTCGGCTTCAAATCCATATAGCATGCGGCGCTTACGCGAGCGCTTCACTTCGGCTCCAACCGCGGCGAAATATTGATGACAGCTTCCTCAAATCGTTGGCGCAGGATTGTCGCGACTGTCGTGCTCGTGGTCTTCACGATCATGCCGGCGGCCGCGCAGGAACAGCGCCGCTTCTACATGCCACCGGCTGCCGACACCATGCGGGGCATTGCCGCCGAACATGGCATGGTGGTGGCGCAGGAAAAGCTGGCAGCCCGCGTCGGCGCCGACATCATGCGCCAGGGCGGCAATGCCGTCGATGCGGCGGTCGCGACCGGCTTTGCCATGGCGGTGACCTATCCGCGCGCCGGTAATATCGGCGGCGGCGGTTTCATGGTGATCCATCTCGCCGACCGCAACGAGGATATCGCGATCGACTATCGCGAGACCGCCCCTAGCGCCATCACCCGCGACATCTTCCTCAATGCCGAGGGCAAGCCCGATCCCGACAAGTCGCGCAATTCCGCGCTCGGCATCGGCGTGCCCGGCACGGTCGCCGGTCTCGCGCTGGCGCTGGAGAAATATGGTTCGGGGAAATTCACGCTGGCGCAGATCGTCAAACCCGCGATCGATCTAGCGCGCGACGGCCTTCCCGTTGCTGACGATACCGCGGACACGCTGCCGGACATGTATCGCCGCATGTCGCGCTGGCCGCACTCGACCAGGACGTTCTCCCGCGTAGATGGCTCGCCGCTGCATGAGGGCGACACGCTGATCCAGAGCGATCTCGCGGTCACGCTCGCCGCAATCGCCGAACAGGGCCCGCGCGGCTTCTACGAGGGGCCGGTCGCGGAAAAGCTCGTCAAGGCTATCAGCGATGCCGGCGGCATCATGGCGCTGGATGATCTGAAATCCTATCAGCCCGTGATCCGCACGCCGGTGCGCGGCACCTATCGCGGCTATGACATCGTCTCGATGCCGCTACCTTCCTCGGGCGGCATCGTGCTGCTGGAGATCCTGAACATCCTCGAGGGTTTCCAGATGTCCGACATGAAGCAGGGCTCGGCCGCTTCGCTCCATGTCATGATCGAAGCGATGAAGCGCGCCTATGCCGATCGCGCCCGCTATCTCGGCGATCCCGCCTTCATCAATGCGCCGACGGTCGCTTTGCTCGACAAGAATTATGCCGCCAAGCAGCGCGCCACCATCGATCTTGCCCGCGCCACGCCCTGGGCCGAAGCGGCCGCGGTGCCGCCGCGCGAAGGTTCCAACACCACGCATTACTCCGTGGTCGACGAACACGGCAATGCGGTCAGCAACACCTATACGCTGAACTTCCCCTATGGCGTCGGCCTCGTCGCCGAGGGCACCGGCGTGCTGCTCAACAACGAGCTCGACGATTTCACCGCCGCGCCCGGCGCCTCGAATGCATTCGGCCTGGTCGGCTTCGAGGCCAATCTGCCCGGTCCGGGAAAACGGCCGTTGTCGTCGATGTCGCCAACCATCGTGCTGAGGAACGGCAAGCCGGTGCTGGTGACGGGCACGCCCGGTGGCAGCCGCATCATCTCCGCGGTGACGCAGGTGATCGTCGATGTCATCGATTACAAAATGGATATCGCCGGCGCTGTCGCCGCTCCGCGCGTGCATCATCAATGGCTGCCGGATGAAGTGCGGATCGAGAAGGGATTTCCCGATGACGTGCTGGCCGAGCTCAGGGCCAAAGGCCACAAGCTCGTCGAGCCGCTCGGCTATTCCTCCGCCAACTCGATCCTGGTGACATCGAACGGCCCGCTCGGCGCCCCCGATCCCCGCACCCGCGGCGCTGACGCGGCGGGGTATTGACGGAGACGGGCCGTACGCTCTTCCACCCGTCATTGCGAGCGCAGCGAAGCAATCCATTTCTCCACACGTGGCGGCATGGATTGCTTCGCTGCGCTCGCAATGACGGATGGAGATGCATGCACATTCCGGCTATCCTGTCGCGATAGATTTACCTTTCCCGCAAGCCGGCCGCATGCAATAGGGCCGATCAAGAAGAAACTCGCGGAGACCTCAACATGACGACATCGGATCCATCGAAGGCGATGGAAGTCGCTGAAATCCACGACACCAGCCTGCTCGCCTTCTACCGCGACATGAACCTGCAGGAGCGGCGCACCTTCTGGGCCTGCGCCTCGGGCTGGGCGCTCGACGGCATGGATTTCATGATCTATCCGCTCGTGATCGGCACCATCATCACGCTGTGGAAGGTCGATGCCGGCACCGCGGGCCTTGCGGGCACGGTGACGCTGCTCTCGTCGGCCATCGGCGGCTGGCTCGGCGGTTATCTCGCCGACCGCATCGGTCGTGTCAGGACGTTGCAAATCACCATTCTCTGGTTCTCGTTCTTCTCGCTGATCTGCGCGGTCGCGCAGAATTTCGATCAGCTCCTGATCGCGCGGGCAATCCTGGGCTTGGGCTTCGGCGGCGAATGGGCGGCGGGCGCGGTGCTGATGGGCGAAGCGATCCGGCCGCAATATCGCGGACGCGCGGTCGGTTCGGTGCAATCGGGCTGGGCGGTCGGCTGGGGCCTGGCGGTGCTCGCGCAGGCGATCCTGTTCACGATTCTTCCCGCGGAGACCGCGTGGCGCTGGATGTTCGTGATCGGCGCGCTGCCGGCGCTCTTGGTGTTCTATCTGCGCCGCTACGTCACCGAACCTGAGATCGCGGCGGCGACGCGCGTGAAGCAGCAGGCCGAAGGCGACCGGCCGTCGCTGTGGGAGATCTTCCACGGTCCGATCCTGAAGACGACGATCCTGGCGTCGCTGGCGGCGACGGGCTGCCAGGGCGGCTACTACGCCATCACCTTCTGGGTGCCGCGCTTCCTCACCACGGAGCGCCACCTTTCGATCGTCACCTCGACCGGCTATCTCGCCGCGCTGATCATCGGCTCCTTCATCGGCTATCTCGTCGGCGCCTGGCTCGCCGATCGCATCGGCCGCCGGAACCTGTTCCTGACTTTCTCGCTCGGCGCCATCGCGGTCGTACTGCTCTATACGCAAGTGGAGATCAGCAACGAATTGCTGTGGGTGCTGGGCTTTCCGCTCGGCTTCTTCGCATCAGGCTATTTCTCCGGCATGGGCGCGTTCCTGACCGAGCTCTATCCGACGCGGCTGCGCGGCTCCGGACAGGGCTTCTGCTATAATTTCGGCCGCGGCATCGGCGCGCTGTTCCCGTATCTCGTCGGCGCGCTCTCGACCACGACGTCGCTCGCCAATGCGATCGCGATTTTCGCGGTCGCCGCTTACGCTGTATTCTTCCTGGCCGCCTACGCGCTGCCGGAGACCCGCGGACGGGTGTTGCATGCAGATGGATGAATAACACGGGAGGTTCGGATGACGTCGCTCAAGGGCAAGACGCTGTTCATCACCGGTGCGAGCCGCGGCATCGGGCTCGCGATTGCGCTGCGGGCGGCACGCGATGGCGCCAATATCGCGATCGCCGCCAAGACCACGGAACCGCATCCGAAACTGAAAGGCACGATCTACACCGCCGCCGACGAGATCCGCGCCGCCGGCGGCAAGGCGCTGCCGGTCGTCTGCGATATCAGGGACGAGGCGCAGGTGATCGCGGCGATCGACAAGACGGTCACCGAATTCGGCGGCATCGACATCTGCGTCAACAACGCCAGCGCGATCAGCCTGACCGACTCGCAGGCCACGGAGATGAAGCGGTTCGACCTGATGTTGGGTATCAACACGCGCGGCACCTTCATGGTGTCGAAATATTGCATTGCGCATCTGAAGAAAGCAGTAAACCCGCACATCCTGATGCTGTCACCACCACTCGACATGAAAGCAAAATGGTTCGAGCATTCCACCGCCTACACCATGGCGAAGTATGGCATGAGCATGTGCGTGCTGGGGCTCTCAGGCGAATTGCGATCGGCCGGCGTCGCCGTCAACGCGCTGTGGCCGCGCTCGACGATCGCCACCGCCGCGGTCGGCAACCTCCTCGGCGGCGACGCCATGATGCGTGCCAGCCGCACACCCGAGATCATGGCCGATGCCGCGCATGTTATCCTGACCAGACCAGCGCGCGAATTCACCGGCCGGTTCTGCATCGACGACAAGGTGCTCTATGACAGCGGCATGCGCGATTTCGAGCACTACCGCGTCGACCCGAAGGTCGCGCTGATGTCGGATTTCTTCGTACCCGACGACGATGTGCCGCCGCCCGGCGTCACCGTCCAACCACTGCCCTCCGTTGGCGAAGCCCAGAAGTCACGGTAGAACTCGATCGAAGCAAGCACGGAGCCTCTTCTCCCTCTCCCCGTTCTTCACGGGGAGAGGGTCGGGGTGAGGGGCTGCCTCCGCGAACTGGGTGATAGGTGAACTCGCGGAGAGTCCCCCTCACCCGGAATTCAAGCTGCGCTTGCATTCCGACCTCTCCCCGCAAGCGGGGCGAGGTAAAGTAAGATCGGCTCAGGCGCGGAGGAATTTGTGGGCTGGCAGAAATGGATCGCGGCAGCAATCGCTTTCGCCGCCGCGGTGGCGATTGCCGCCTACTTCCGTCCTGATCGGGCCGTTCGTGTCGCGACCGGCGTGGTCGCACACAATGTCTGTTCCAAGGTGTTCGTCTCCGGCCTCGATCCGGAAACGGTGTTTTCGGAAACCATCGATCGGGCCGGCATCCGCAGACTGCGTCCGCTGCTCCGCTTTGCGCTCGACCGCACCGGCAAGACCGTCGACGCGTCGATGGCTGGATGGCTGACAAGCCGTGCTGCGTTTCACGATGGGCTCGGATGCGTGCTGCTGCACGGCGCGAAGGCGCCTTATGTGCTCAAGAGCGATATCGACGCGCTGAAGGTGACAAAAGCGCTGCCGCTGCTTGAGGAGATCGCGGGCCCTGAACCTGTCGAGCCTTCGGACCCGGCGCTGAAAGCGGCACTCGATGATGCCTTCGAGGAGCCGGCGGAGCCGCCGTTCCGGCGCACCAAGGCGGTGGTGGTCGTCCATCATGGCAAGGTGATCGCCGAGCGCTATGCCAAGGGCATCAGTGTCGATACGCCGCTGCTTGGTTTTTCCATGACCAAGTCGGTGATCAATGCGCTGATCGGAATCCTGACCCAACAAGGCGTCGTCACGCCGTCGATGCCCGCGCCGATCCCGGAATGGCGCGGCAGGAATGATCCGCGTCGCGAGATCGAAGTGGAGCACCTCATGCGCATGACCACGGGGCTGGCGCTGGACGAGACCAATTCGGGCTTCGATCCCTCGAGCCAGATGGCCTACCTGCATGACGACATGGCGGGCTTTGCGGTGAAGGCGCCCCTGATGGCGCCGCCCGGCACGCGCTGGCACTACTCGAGTCCCTCGACGCAACTCTTGGCACGGATCATCCGCGATGCCGTCGGCGGGCCCGAACAGACGCTCGCCTTTGCCTGGCGCGAATTGTTCAATCCGCTCGGCATGCGCAGTGTCACGCTGGAATTCGACGGCAGCGGCACGCTGCAGGGCACCGCCTACATGCTGGCGAGCGCGCGTGATTGGGCCCGTTTCGGGCTGCTCTATCTCAATGACGGCGTGGTCGGCGGCAAGCGGTTGTTGCACGAAGACTGGGTGGACTTTTCCGCCGCCGCGACCCTGAAGACCGACTACGGCGCCGGCTTCTGGACCAACCGCAGCGAACATGCGCGTGCCAAGAACCGTGTCGCGCTCGGCATTCCCCGCGACGCCTTCTTTGCCTCGGGCGACCTCGGCCAGCGCATCGTCATCATGCCGACGCAGCACCTCGTCGTGGTCCGCCTCGGCGACAGCGTCGATCGGACCGGAGACATGCGCGGATTGGCGCGTCTGGTGAAAGAGGTGATCGCGGCGGTGGAGCGGTGAGACTCCCTCGCCCCGCTCTTGCGGGGAGAGGGTTGGGGTGAGGGGCTGCTTCCACGAACACCGAATGCGCGGCAACGCCCCTCACCCGGCGCTACGCGCCGACCTCTCCCCGCAAGAGCGGGGAGAGGTGACTTCGCCTACCGCCCCACCAGATACGGTCCGCCCTTCTCCAGCGCGCGGACATAGGCCGGGCGCGCGTGAATGCGTTCGAGGAACGCCATGCACCTGGGATGCCCCTCCTCCAGCCCGGCGCGCGCGGAGGCGGCTTCCAGCGGAAAACTCATCTGGATATCGGCCACGCTGAACTCGTTGCCCGCGAACCATTGGCTTTTGCCGAGTTCCGCCTCCCAGAACGTCATGTGCTGCTTGAGCTGCGGATTGACCAGCACGGTTAGCGCCTGGTTGGTGACCTTGCGCACCAGTGGCCGCAACAAAGCGGGCGCGCGCTTCGGCATCATCGTGAACAGCAGCTTCAGCAGCAGCGGCGACATCGCCGATCCCTCGGCATAATGCAGCCAATAGGTGTAGCGCAGCCGCTCCGGCGTGTCCGGCGGCGGGATCAAGCGTCCCTTGCCGTAAGTGCCGAGGATGTATTCGGCGATCGCGCCGGATTCCGCGATCGTGTTGCCGTTATCGGTGATGACGGGCGACTTGCCGAGCGGATGCACCGCCAGCAACTCCTTCGGCGCGCGCATGTCGGGCCCACGCTGATAGCGCACGATCTCATAGGGCACGCCAAGCTCTTCCAGGAGCCACAGCACCCGTTGCGAGCGCGAGTTGTTGAGGTGATGAACGGTCAGCACGGCGTCCCCCGAAATGCAAAGAACCTTCCCGGGCGTTCCCTATCAGGCAATCGCGGGATTCGCGATTGGCCGAGAGGCCAAATTATTTATCCGGGTGATATTGACATCGAAATTATACCCGGGCATAAATGCATGAAACGCGAGTCGACTGGATAACTCAAATGAATCAGACATTTACAGCCTTCGAAGGCCAGCGGCGCCTCGCCACCGGGCCTTTGGCCGAGGTCGCGCTGGCGGTCAAACGGGCCGGCCAGAGCGCCGAGCCGATTGCGATCTTCTGCGACGGGACCGGGCGCGCCGTTGATCTCGACCTTCGCGGCAGCGATGACGCGATCCTGGCACGGCTGCCGGCATCGGCTCCGCCAAGCGAAGCGCCCGAGGCGCCACCGAGCGAGCCGCGTGGCCGCGGGCGACCGAAACTCGGCGTGGTCGCGCGCGAAGTGACGCTGCTGCCGCGCCATTGGGAATGGCTCAACGCGCAGCCCGGCGGCGCCTCGGTCGCGCTCCGCAAGCTCGTGGACGAGGCGCGCCGCAGCAGCGGCGACCGCGACCGCCAACGCGCCGCACGCGATGCCGCCTATCACTTCATGTCGGCGATGGCTGGCAACCTCCCGAAATTCGAGGAGGCCTCGCGCGCACTGTTCTCCGACGACCGCCGCCGCTTCGTCGGCGAGATCGCCGAATGGCCGCCGGACATTCGCGACCACGTCGTCAAGCTCGCCTACAGCGACCGCGCGGATTAGCGCCTCGACGGAGATGCGCTCCCTCTCCCCGCTTGTGGGAGAGGGTGGGGTGAGGGTGTCTCCGCGGCGGGACTCGCTATGTCGAGAAAGCCCCCACCCGGATCGCATCTGGCGATGCGATCCGACCTCCCCCGCAAGCGGGGGAGGTGAACTCGCGGCCCGACTGACTCAATCAGCTACCCCACATGCTTTAGCAGGTACCTTCCCATGTCCACGCCGCCGCCGCTCTGGAGGACCTTCCTCGCCTTCCTGCTGCCGATGATGCTGAGCAACATCCTGCAGGCGCTGTTCGGCACCATCAACAGCGTCTATCTGGGACAGATGATCGGGGTCGATGCGCTCGCCGCCGTCTCGGTGTTCTTCCCGGTGATGTTCTTCCTGATCGCCTTCGTGATGGGCTTAAGCTCCGGCGCGACCGTGCTGGTCGGCCAGGCCTTCGGCGCCGGCCAATCTGACAAGGTCAAGGCGGTGGCCGGCACCACGCTGACGGTTGCGCTCCTGCTGGCCATTGGCATCGCGCTGTTCGGATTGCTGTTCACGCGCGATCTGCTGGTCGCGCTCGCCACACCGGCTGATATCCTCGATGCCGCCACGTCCTACGCGCGGACCATGATGGTCACGATGCCGCTTACCTTCGCCTTCATCCTGGCCAGTTCGATGCTGCGCGGCGTCGGCGACACGCTGACGCCGCTGGTCGCGCTCGCGATTTCGACCGTCATCGGCCTCGTGGTGACGCCGGCGCTGATCCGCGGCTGGCTTGGCCTGCCGCATCTCGGCGTCGCCAGCGCCGCCTGGGCCTCGGCGGTATCGAGCCTGCTGACGCTGATATGGCTCCACCTCTATCTGCGGCGACGAGGCCATGCGCTGGCTTTCGATGCCGCGTTCCTGCGCGCGATGCGGCCGGACGGCACGCTGCTGCGAACCGTGTTGCGGCTCGGCATTCCCGCAGCGCTCGGCATGGTGGTGATGTCGCTCGCCGAGCTGGTGCTGCTCGGCCTCGTCAACGGCTTCGGCTCCAACGCCACGGCGGCCTATGGAGCGGTCAACCAGGTCTTGAGCTATGTGCAGTTCCCCGCGCTCTCGATCGCGATCTCGGTCTCGATCTTCGGAGCGCAGGCGATCGGCCGCGGCCAAGCCGGCCAGATCGGCGCCATCGTCGGCACCGGGCTGAAGATGAACCTGATCCTGACTGGCGGACTGGCCACGCTCGGCTATCTGTTCTCCCGCACGCTGATGGGCTTTTTCATCACCGACCCCGCCGTGCTCGAGCTCGCGCAGGGACTGCTGCACATCGTGCTGTGGAGCTCGGTCCTGTTCGGGATGTCGACGGTGTTTTCGGGGGCGATGCGCGCCGGCGGCACGGTCTGGATGCCGCTCTTGATCTCCGCCCTCGCGATCATGCTGGTCGAGATCCCGTCCGCCATCATCCTCAGCCGGCTGATCGGCATCGAGGGGGTGTGGGTCGCCTATCCGATCACCTTCTGCACCATGTTCCTGCTGCAGATGGGCTATTACATGCTGGTCTGGCGGAAGCAGACGGTCGAGCGTTTGATTTGACACGACACAGTATGATGACCATCATCATACTGTAGACGTGCCGCGAAGATCGCGACAGAATGGACCACCGGAACTGAGGAGCGAAGAAGAGGTAGTTACCCAGGGATTCTCGCTTGACGGAAAGCATCCATCCCTATTCGCTACTCCCCATTCGCCATTCACCTGCCATCCCCGAAGCAACAACAACAAGGAATCATCCCATGCGCGTTCTCGTCGTCGGCGCCGGTGCGATCGGCGGATATTTCGGCGGGCGGCTGCTGCAGGCCGGCCGTGACATTACGTTCCTGGTGCGCCCCAAGCGCGCATCCGAACTCGCGACTGCCGGGCTTGTGATCAAGAGCCCAAACGGCGACGTGACCTTGAAGAATCCGCCGACGGTGCAGGCTGACAAGTTGACCGAGACATTCGACGTCGTGCTGTTGAGCTGCAAGGCGTTCGACCTGGACGATGCCATCAAGTCGTTCGCACCGGCGGTCGGACCGAACACCGCCATCATCCCGCTGCTCAACGGCATGCTGCATCTGAGCGCGCTCGACAAGAAATTCGGCGCCGAGCAGGTTCTCGGCGGCCTCTGCGCGATTGCGGCAACGCTCAATGATGCGCGCGAGGTGGTGCAGCTTCAGCCGATGCAGTCGCTGACGTTCGGCGAACGCGACGGCAAGATGTCCGACCGCGTGCGCGCGATCGCGGAGGTGTTTTCCGCCGTCAATGGCGCAACCGCCAGCGATCATGTGATGCAGGACATGTGGGAAAAGTGGGTGTTCCTGGCTTCGCTCGCGGCTTCCACCAGCCTGATGCGCACCTCCGTCGGCAACATCCTGGCCGCGCCCGGCGGCAAGGATTTCCTGCTCGGCATGCTCGACGAATGCAGCGCGGTGGCGACCGCCGAAGGCTATGCGCCGGCTGGACCGTTCTTCGAACGCGTCAAGGGCATGCTGACCGCCGCGGGTTCGCCGATGACCGCCTCGATGTTCCGCGACATCAAGGCCGGCTTGCCGGTCGAAGCCGATCACGTGATCGGCGACCTCGTCGCCCGCGCCGACGCCGCGAAGATTCCCGTGCCGAAATTGCGCACGGCATATACGCATCTCAAGGCGTACGAATTGCAACGGGGCAAGTAGTCCTGTAGCCCGGGTGGAGCGCAGCGCAACCCGGGACAACCCTCTCCGCGGCGCACAGTGTTCCCGGGTTACGCTGCGCTCCACCCGGGCTACGGCTACGGCATCACCATCAGAGATGTGCCAGATAATGCGCGAGCGCGGTGATCTCTTCTTCGCTCAGGGGATAGGCGACCTCGGCCATCGCGGCCATGCCGCCGCCGGAGCGCGCGCTGGACTTGTAGTCGTGCAGCGCCTTGACGAGATAATCCTCGCGCTGGCCGGCGATGCGCGCCACCGCCTTGGTGCCGGCATAGCTGTCGGTATGGCATGACGCGCAGCGGCGGCCGGCGGCGGCCTGCTTGCCCTTTTCCGACAGATCAGGATCGTCGTCCTTCGGGCCCTTCGGCGGCGTCAGCGAGGAGAAGTAGGCGCCGAGATTGCGGATGTCGTCATTGTTGAGCTGCTCGACGATCGGCTGCATCAGCTCGTTCTTGCGGGTGCCGGCGCGGAAGAACACGAGCTGCCACTGAAGGAACTGATCGGGCTGGCCGGCGAGCGAGGGGATGTTCTCCGTCTGCGAAATGCCGTTCTCGCCGTGGCATGAGACGCACATCTCCGCTTTTTCCTTGCCGGCCGCGACATCGGCGGCGCGGATCGGAGTGACGGTCGTGGTCAGGAGCGCGAGTCCACCAAATAGGTACGAGACGAACTGTCGGCGCATCAGTCAGGCTCCACTCCATCACCCCTGTCATTCCGGGATGCGCGGAGCGCAGGCCCGGAATCCATAACTATCGCTCGTGGTTATGGGTTCCGGACTTGCGCTGCGCGCAATCCGGAACGACGAAATTCAAAACAAAGAGGCCGCGGCCGCCATCCGGCCACCGCAGCCTCCATTCGTTACAGTGTCACTTCTTGCTGTAGCTGATGCGATAGATCGCACCGGCCCAGTCGTCGGCAACGAGGATCGAGCCGTCCTTATCGAGGATGATGTCAGCAGGGCGGCCGAGATAGCCCTGGTCGCCCTCGATCCAGCCGGACGCCAACACTTCCTGCTTGGCGTTCTTGCCGTCGGGACCGACGATCACGCGCACGATGCGCGCGCCCTGATACTTGTGTCTGTTCCACGAGCCGTGCTCGGCGATCAGGATGTTGTTCTTGTAGTCCGCCGGGAATTGATTGCCGGTGTAGAACTTCATCCCGAGGGGGGCGACGTGGGCGCCGAGGTTGAGCACAGGCGGCGTGAACTCCGAGCATTTGTGCCCCATTGCGAATTTCGGATCGGGCAGGTCGCCCTGGTGGCAATAGGGATAGCCGAAATGCTCGCCGATCTTCGAGATCATGTTGAGCTTGTCGCTCGGCAGATCGTCGCTGATCCAGTCGCGCGCGTTCTCGGTGAACCAGTAGCGACCCGTGCGCGGATCGACATCGCCGCCGACGCTGTTGCGCACCCCGAGCGCCCAGATTTCCGCGTTGCCGGTCTTGGGATCGACGCGGCGGATCTGCGAGAGGCTGGTCGGGGGAATGCCGATGTTGAAGGGCGGGCCGAACGGAATGTAGAACCAGCCGTCCTTGTCGACCGCGATATATTTCCAGCCATGCGCGGCATAGGAGGGCATGTCGTCATAGACCACCTTGCCCTGGCCGAGATTGTCGAGATTGGCCTCCGCATTGTCGTAGCGGATCAGCTTGTCGACTGCGATCACGTAGAGCGCGCCGTCGCGGAAGGCGAGACCGGTGGGCATGTTCAGCCCCTTGAGGATGGTCTTCACCTCTTTCTTGCCGTTGTTGTCCTTGATTGCGTAGACGTTACCGAGCCCGAACGAGCCGACGAACAGCGTGCCCTTGTCGCCCCAGGCCATCTGCCGCGCGGCGAGCACGTTCGACGCGTAGACCTCGATCTTGAAGCCTTGTGGCAGCTTGATCTTCTTGATCAGCGCCGCCAGCTCGGAGTCGGAGGCGCCGGTCGGCGGTCCTGATGGCGGCGCGAGCCCCTTTTGCGTTTCGGTCTCGTCGCCGAGGAACCAGTCATCCGGCGGATGGGTCCAGAATTCCTTGGTGCCGGATTCGTATTTCTTCAGCGACCTGCCCTTGTCCTGCTGCTGTTGCGCATTGGCAAAGCCAGTCCCCGCCACGAGGGCGATGGTGGCAAGCGCAAGAATGGAACGATTGAAAACCGATTGCATCGCGTTACTCCCCTATCCAGCCGGGCGGCTGGCTCTTTATTGATTCTAACGAGACGATCGTAGTGGCCTGCGAGAGAGAGGCCAGAGCAGAAAATGTTAGCACATCCCTCGCGCGAGAGAAGCGCGAGGCGATGAACGCCGCTTTCGCGCGAGGTCAAGACAAGTTGAGCGGGTTCGCTTGCGCTGTTTCTTGCGAAGCGCCAGCGATGTCATTGCGCCGCAATATTCGTTCGAAGTTAACGCCGCTCGCAGCGTCACGGCCGACGATTCGATTGGCTGGGAAATCAATCGTCGGATGAATGATTGGGCCGGGTCTCGTTTCTCGCCGGAGATACCTTAGCGTGGGCTTGCTTCGGTCAAGCGAGGGAGAGCAGCAGGCGCGACGACGGCGCGCGGCCGGAGGTTAAAGCCAGTTCGACGGACGGGGAAATTTGGAGCGGGCGAAGGGGCTCGAACCCTCGACCCCGACCTTGGCAAGGTCGTGCTCTACCACTGAGCTACACCCGCATCCTGATGGCGGCGATCACTCGCCGGCAACGGCAGAGCTATGCCAAAAGCGGACCGTGAATGCAACAGGCCCGAAGGCGGCTAAATCGCCTCATTTGAGTGGAAATGGGGACGAAAGGACGGAAAGCAACGCGCCGAGGGGCGTTTCGGTGGCGGCTCGCCGGGTTTTTCGCCTGGGAACCCACTTTTCCCGTCCTCACGCCGCTACGGGCTGATTCGCCTCAAGCAGCCCACAAACTCCGGCCGCATTTGATCGCGACCCTGCATGATCGGCCTGCGGCGGAACGAGCAGGGTACCAGGCGATTGAAATTTGGCGCCAAACCGCCATTTAGCTGACGGGTGTTCGGTTCCGGCCGTGCTAGAACGGGCCCCAATCTCGGGACATCAGGCGAGGATATCGTGACGATAGTTGAGCAGGGCGGCGGTCCGGCGCCGCAGGCAGGCGATCTGATCAAGGAAACGACCACCCAGACGTTCGTCAAGGACGTGATCGAGGAGTCGAAGCGCCAGCCGGTGCTGATCGATTTCTGGGCGCCCTGGTGCGGCCCCTGCCGCCAGCTCACCCCGATCCTGGAGAAGGTGGTGACCAACGCCAAGGGCCGGGTCAAGCTCGTCAAGATGAACATCGACGAGCATCCGTCGATCCCCGGCCAGATGGGCATCCAGTCGATCCCGGCCGTGATCGCCTTTGTCAACGGCCAGCCGGCCGACGGCTTCATGGGCGCAATCCCGGAGAGCCAGGTCAACGCCTTCATCGAGCGGCTGACGAAGGGCGTCCCTGCCGCGGGCGAGCCGAATATTGCCGAGATCCTGAAAGAAGCCGACGCCGTGCTCGCCGAAGGCGACGCCGCGGCCGCGGCGCAGATCTATGCCGAGGTGCTCGGCATCGACGCCACCAATATCGCCGCGCTCGCCGGTCTCGCCAAATGCTATGTCACGACGGGCGCGGTCGACCAGGCCAAACAGACGCTCGGCATGGTGCCGGAGTCCAAGCGCAACGAGCCGGCTGTGAAGGCGGTGCAGGCCGCAATCGACCTTGCCGAGCAGGCGGAATCGGTCGGTCCGATCGGCGAATTGGAACAGAAAGTCGCCGCAAATCCGCTCGATCATCAGGCGCGGTTCGATCTCGCCACCGCGCTGAACGCGATGGGCAAGCGCAGCGAGGCGACCAACCAGCTCCTGGAGATCGTCAGGCGCGACCGCAAGTGGAACGATGACGGCGCACGCAAGCAGCTCGTCCAGTTCTTCGAAGCGTGGGGCGGGGCGGATGAAGCGACCGTCGAGGGACGAAAGCGGCTTTCGACGATCCTGTTTTCATAGAGCATGATCCGGACCCGAAGGGCCGCGTAGCGAAAAGTGGAAACCGGTTTTCCGAAATGATCATGCTCAAACAAAGACATGAGATTATGATCCGATTTCGTTCAATCGGATCATAATCTAGTGCGTGCATAACACCGGGGCCGCAGATGCCGATCAATGCCGAATATCGGGGCCCGGCCGAGCTTCCCGAGGTGATCGCGGTCTTTCCGCTTGCCGGTGCGCTATTGTTGCCGCGCGGCCAGATGCCGCTCAACATCTTCGAGCCGCGCTATCTCGCCATGGTCGACGACGCCTTCCGCGACGGCCATCGGCTGATCGGCATGATCCAGCCCGACGTGACGCATTCGCACAATGAGGAGAAGCCGGCGCTGTTCCGCGTCGGCTGCGTCGGCCGCATCACCCAGCTCGCCGAATCAGGCGATGGCCGCTACATCCTCGAACTCACCGGCGTGTCGCGCTTCAAGGTGGTCGAGGAGCTCAGCGTGCTGACCCCGTACCGCCAATGCAAGGTCGATTTCTTCTCCTTCACCGACGATTTCGTCGCGCGCAGCGGCGAAGAGGACGTCGACCGCGAAGCGCTGCTCTCGGTGCTGACGGATTTCCTGAAAGCGAACAACCTGAAGGTCGACTGGGCCGGCATCGAAGCCGCGCCCAACGAGGCGCTGGTCAATGCGCTCGCGATGATGTCGCCCTATGGCCCGGCGGAGAAGCAGGCGATGCTGGAAGCGCCCGACCTCAAGACCCGCGCCGAAATCCTGATCGCGGTGACCGAGATGGATCTCGCCAAGAAGCGCACCAGCGGTGACCCGCCGCTGCAGTGATTCTCGGCCGTCCCGTCATTCTCCTCTACCGTCATTCCGGGGCGTCCGAAGGACGAACCCGGAATCCATTTCTCGACCAGCGCATGCGGCTTGATGGATTCCGGGTTCACGCTGCGCGTGCCCCGGAATGACCGCGTGTGGGGCTAGCCTAATACCCCGCGACCGCCATCGCCACCACGGCGCTGAGCGCCATCCAGCCGAAATGCCGGCCGCGCGTCGCAACCGCATTGGCGAGGGCCGCGAAAGCGAACACGCAGGCGAGCGTGACGACGATCCAGTGCCGCGCCACCTCCGAGGCCATCCAGGGCGCGGCGAGCAGCAGCACGCCGCCACCGATCCACGCCACCGTGCCGGCCTGCCAGACCAGCCGGATCAGCGTGCGCAGCCGCGCCGGTTCGATCGTCATTTTGGGAAAGACCTTGAATTCGCCAAGGTAACCGTGGATCAGCGCCGCCGCGATCGCGGCGAGGCCGGAACATTGCAGCAGGATATCGCGCATCGTTCGCCTCCATACAGCAGTGTATGGTTATCGCCCGCGCATTGGCGCCTGTCAATACACTGGTGTATGGTAGGCTGCATGACCGATCAGCTTTCCGCACAGGACTGGCTCGACCAGGGCCTGAAAGCACTGGCAAGACGCGGCTTCACCGCGCTGAAGGCCGAACCCTTGGCAAAAGAGATGGGCGTCTCCCGCGGCAGCTTTTACTGGCACTTCGCCGATATCGCCGCCTACCACGCCGCCGTCCTGAAACATTGGCGCGAGATCGCGGCGGAGCGGATCATCGTCGATGTCGAGGCGACGGCGGCGGGTTCTGACGCCCTGGCCGTGCTGCTGCGCCGGGTGTTTTCCGAAAAGCTGGCGCTGGAAAACGCGGTCCGAAGCTGGGCGAGCGTCGACGCTTCAGCACGCGCCGCCGTGCAGGCGATCGACCAGCGGCGGCTCGGCTATGTCGAAGGTCTCCTGAAGCAGGCGGGCCTCACCGACGACGTGGCCCGCGTCCGTGCCCAGATCTTCTATTGGGCATTCCTCGGCCAGGCGCTGACGGAGCAGCCGCTGCCGAAAGCAAAGCAGCAGGCGATCGTCGACGAACTCTTGCGGATGGCCGTGCGCTAATTGGCTGCGCGCGTTACACTCGCCGTTTGAGACATGGTAAGAAGCGCCTGCGAAACTGGAAGACCGTCATGAGCTCCCCGACTGATCATCTCGAAAGCACCGCCGATCCAAAGCTGCTGGAAATCCTGGTCTGTCCGATCACCAAGGGTCCGTTGGAGTTCGACGCGGAACGGCAGGAACTGATCTCGCGCTCCGCAAAACTCGCGTATCCGATCCGCGACGGCATCCCGATCATGCTGCCGGAAGAAGCGCGCAAGATCGAGTGATGGAGGGGGCGAATAGCGAATGGGGAGTGGCGAATAGCGAAGGAGGAGCCTTCTATTCGCCACTCCCCATTCGCTATTCGCCGCTTACAACGCCTCGCCCTTCAACAGCCGCGGCACTTCGCCCGAGAGGCCGGCGGCCTGACGAATGAACAAGCTCTTCAGCGGCGGCAGGCGGTCGACGACGCCGAGCCCGACGTCGCGCACGGTCCTGAGCAGCGTCGATTCGTTGGAGAACAGGAAGTTCAGCGAATTGGTCGCAACCCCCATCGCCATGGTGTCGAAGCGGCGCCAGCGCTGGTAGCGCTCGAGCACATCGGCTTGGCCAAGATCGATGCCGAGCCTCGCCGCATCGACCACCACCTCAGCCAAAGCCGCGACATCCTTCAGGCCCATATTGAGCCCTTGCCCTGCAATCGGATGGATCAGATGCGCTGCGTCGCCGACCAGGGCCAGCCGTTCGGCGATGAAGGAGCGCGCGACGAAATAGCCGAGCGGAAAGGCGCGCGGCTTGTCGAGCGCCTTGACCTCTCCGAGCTGCAAACCAAAGCGCCGCTCCAGCTCGTCGTGGAATTCCGCATCGCTCAAGCCGACGATGCGGGACGCTTCCTTGCGGTTCTCGGTCCACACCAGCGAGGAGCGTTTTCCCTTCAGCGGCAGGATCGCGAACGGACCCGCGGGCAGAAAATGCTCTTCGGCGCGGCCCTGGTGATCGCGCTCATGGCCGACCGTGACGACAATGCCGGACTGATCATAGTCCCAGCCATGCGTGACAATGCCGGCGCGCTCGCGCAGCTTCGAGCGGGCGCCGTCGGCGGCCACCAGCAGGCTCGCTTCGATCACACTGCCGTCCGCGAGCGTCACGTTGACGAGATCGGCATTGGCCTCATAGGTCGAAACCGCGGTCGCGCGCAGATCGATGCCTGCGGCCTCAGTGCGCGCCACCAGCGCGTCGATCAGATGCCGGTTCTCAACCATATGCGCAAACGGCTCGCCGGGCTCGACATCGCCGGCAAAGGTCAGGAACGCCGGCCGGGTGGCGTCGTCGAGCCGCGAATCGGTGACCACCATGTCGAGGATCGGCTGCGTCGTGTCGGCGATCTCGGCCCAGATGCCGATCGCCTCGAATAACCGGCGGCAGGCGGCGACGATCGCGGTCGCCCGCGGATCGCGGCTCGGGCGCTGCCCGAGCGCCGGATCGGCGACGATGATGGGGATTTCGGTGCCCAGCCCCTGGCGCAGCGCCAGGGCCAGCGCCAGGCCCGCAAAGGCGCCCCCGCAAATGACAATGCCTCGCTGTGCCGACATGCAAGTCCCTTACGCGCTCATGCCCTCAGACTGTGCTTGCTACCTGATAACGGCTGGGCGAAACAGGGTCTTGAGGCAAGGTGCTTAATGTAATGCCGTCATTCCGGGGCGCGTCGAAGACGCGAACCCGGAATCTCGCGCCGAAACCTCTGGATTCCGGGTTCATCGCGGAGCCTGTCATCGGGCCGCGCTGCGCGGACCCGGTGGCGATGCCCCGGAATGACAATGCGGAGAACCTGAAAGATGCAACATGTCAAAAAGCCTGATTGACCTGCTTTCCATTCTGGATCTCGAACCGCTCGAGGTGAATCTGTTCCGCGGCAACAGCCCGAAAACAAGCTGGCAGCGGGTGTTCGGCGGGCAGGTAATCGGCCAGGCGATGGTCGCGGCCTGCCGCACCGTCGAGGGCCGGCTGCCGCATTCGATCCATTGCTATTTCATCCTGCCGGGCGACCCGCAGGTCCCGATCATCTACCAGGTCGAGCGGCTGCGCGACGGCAAGAGCTATTCGACCCGCCGCGTCACCGCGATCCAGCACGGCAATGCCATCTTCTCGATCATGGTGTCGTTCCATGCCGAGGAGCAGGGCGCCTTCGATCACCAGGAGAAGATGCCGGACGTGCCGCCGCCGGAAAAGCTCACCGCCGAGGAAGTGTCGAAGCAGCCGATGTTCCGCGAAATGCCGGACTTCATCCGCCGCTATTACGAATCCGATCGGCCGATCGAACTGCGCCCGGTCGAGCTCGGCCGCTATTTCGGCCAGAAGATCGAGGAGGGCCGCATCCATGTCTGGATCCGCACCGCGGCGAAGCTTCCCGACGACCCCGCGCTGCATCTGTGTGCGCTGGCTTATGCCTCCGACTTTTCGCTGTTGGACGCGGTGATGGCGCGCTACGGCCGCACGCTGTTCGACAAGCGCATGATGCCGGCAAGCCTCGATCACGCGATGTGGTTTCACCGCCCGTTCCGCGCCGACGAATGGCTGCTCTACGCGCAGGACTCTCCGAGCGCGCAAGGCGGCCGCGGCCTGACCCGCGGCATGATCTTCAAGCCCGACGGCACGCTGGTGGCGTCAGTGGCGCAGGAAGGTTCGGTGCGCGAGAGGAAGTAGCGCGCGTTAGAATTGCCGCCGCGATGACTCCCTCTCCCGCTTGCGGGTCGCAAGCGGGAGAGGTGAAACCAATCGGCATCTCATTCGTCGCTCTAAGCGTTCGCCAGCGTGCTGCGCTCGACCAGCGCGAATTGCGACAGGTACCAATTCGCATACCAGCGCAAAGCCCACGGGATTGGAATCAGCAATAAGCAGCCGATTGTGAACACGACGGTTCGCCAAAGCATCTCGAGGCCTGACGCCTTGAAGATGATTTCACGGCGCGTCCCCTCGATATTGCGGCACATCCACCTCATCCACGCCGTGGTCACCCACGCCCAGCCGATGATGGTGATGAAGGAGATCGCCAACAGCAGATACCACCCGGTATAGGCGATGATGCTGCCGTTGAAGGCGATTGGGAGCTGCTGCCCGTTTGAACTGAGATGGCTGGCGATCCAGCGGATGACCACCCATCCGAGCGCCGCCTGCAGTAGCGGCGCAAGCAGTTCGATCGTCGTGCTCTCGGTCCAGCCCGTATAGCTCAAGAGCCCTATCGCGACGAACACATACCAGATGTCACCGACCTGTCCCGTGAAACCGAGATTCGGCCGGCCAGGGACGTTGATGTGCGGGATGATCCAGCGATAAAAGCCGGTGGCTGACCACGGCGCCGGGATCACCAGGAGCTGGCCAATGGCGAACCACAGACTGCGTCCAAACAGCTCCCGGATCGGCAGATCGGCTGAGACCGTTCCACCCGCATAGCCGGCCGCAGTTATGATCGGCGGCCCGCCCGGCTGCGAAGGCATCGCTGGACTGGAAATATCCGAAATCAGTCCGGGAATCTCACCCGCTTTCTGCCAACCGGCCATCCCCTCGGTCCAGACTAGCGTATCCGGCCCGACGGTGCCCCGCATGATGAGATCGCGGAGCTGGAATTCGGGAAATGGGCCCTTTTGCTGGCCCTCGGATGCATAAAACCAGGATCGATCGGCCATGGCATTTCCTTGGAAAACGCGATTCTTGGGAACAGGCGCCAGCAGAACAACTGGCGAAGCAGGAAAGCCGCATTGTGACGGACGATCATGTCCCCTGTACAGGGAGCGAGGTCAGGGTCTGCCAATGTTTTCCCCCTAAACCTGCAACTTTTTTGTGCCATTTGCTCAGAAAGATGCCAGATTGGCCCGGGATCGAAGGCCATCCAAAGAGCAGGCGGTTGGCCGAACTTTAAGAAAAAAGCGGGCCGCTAGCCATGAAACTTGTCGTCGCCATCATCAAACCCTTCAAGCTCGACGAGGTGCGCCAGGCGCTGACCGAGATCGGCGTCCACGGCATGACCGTCACTGAAGTCAAAGGTTATGGCCGGCAGAAAGGGCACACCGAGATCTACCGCGGCGCAGAATATGTCGTGAACTTCCTGCCCAAATTGCGGATCGAGATCGCGGTCGCATCCGACATCGCCGACAAGGCGGTCGAAGTCATTACCGCAAAGGCACGCACCGGCCAGATCGGCGATGGCAAGATCTTCGTCACGCCGATCGAACATGCGCTGCGGATCCGCACCGGCGAGACCGACAGCGACGCGCTCTAGAGCATGATCCGGAAAAGTGGGCTCCGGTTTTCCGAAAAGATCATGCTCAAACAAGAATGAATTCTCGCCGAACGCGGGCACCGACAACGCCGCCGGTCGCATCAACCAGAATCATTTCATTTCTGCCGGGGAAACATCATGGGGGCACCATCTCGCGCCGTGCGGCTGATCGCGCCGCTTGGTCTTGCGACGCTGTTGTCGGCGACGCCGGCGCGTGCGGAGACGTCGGCCATCAACGCCGCCGACACCGCCTGGATGATCGTTGCCACCGCGCTGGTGCTGATGATGACGATCCCGGGGCTCGCGCTGTTCTATTCCGGCATGGTGCGCAAGAAGAACGTGCTGGCGACGATGGCGCAGAGCCTGTCCGCAGTCGCGATCGTCTCGATCCTCTGGGTGATGTTCGGCTACTCGCTCGCCTTCGTCGGTGATGGACCGTGGATCGGCACGCTCGACCGCTGGTTTCTCGCCGGCATGACCATGGACGGCGTCAATCCGGCGGCGAAGACGATCCCGGAAGCGCTGTTCATGCTGTACCAGATGACGTTTGCGATCATCACCGTGGCGCTGGTGGCAGGCTCGGTCGCCGATCGCATGCGCTTCTCGGCCTATCTCTGGTTCTCCGTCGGCTGGTTCATCTTCGCCTATATTCCGCTAGCACATTGGGTGTGGGGCGGCGGCTTCCTCGCCAATCTTGGCGTGCTGGATTTCGCTGGCGGGCTCGTGGTGCATCTTTCGGCCGGCGTCAGCGGATTGGTCGCGGCGCAAGTGTTGGGGCGGCGCCGCGGCTATGGCAGCGAGAACCTGTCGCCGTTCGATTTGTCGCTCGCGGTGATCGGCACCGGACTGCTGTGGGTCGGCTGGTTCGGCTTCAATGGCGGATCGGCGCTTGCCGTGAATTCGCGCGCGGTGATGGCGATCATCGCCACGCATCTTTCCGCCTGCGCCGGCGCGCTGACCTGGGGCGCGATCGAATGGGCGACGCGGCGCAAGCCGTCGGTGCTCGGCATGATCTCGGGCGCGGTGGCAGGGCTCGGCACTATCACGCCGGCCTCGGGCTTCGTCGAACCATGGCACGCAGTCATCATCGGAATCATCGCGGGCCTCGTGTGCTTCTGGGCCTGCACCTGGCTGAAGCACCGCTTCAAGTATGACGATTCACTCGACGTGTTTGGCGTCCACGGTATCGGCGGCATGGCCGGGACGCTGCTCGCGGGCGTGTTCGCCGCCAGCGCCATCGGCGGCACGGCCGGCCTGCTCGAGGGCCGTCCGCAGCAACTGCTGATCCAACTCGCCGGCGTCGCCGTTACGCTGGTGTGGTGCGGCGGCGTGACCTTCGTGCTCCTGAAGCTGGTCAGCGCGTTCGTCCCGCTCCGGGTATCGCTGCAGCAGGAGCTGGAAGGCCTGGATATTTCGCAGCACGGCGAGGCCCTGCAGTAATTTCCTCTACTTTATTACCTCTGATTTGCCGTCGGGCTGGGCAGGATTATGTCCAGACTCTGGCGTGCCTATGAATCGGGCAATATTGATTACGTTTTGAGCGCGACGGAATAGCGCAGGTCCGACCAATTCCCGTCAAGCGCGAAAACAGGCGGATTCATAATCCGTTAGGCGGCGCCGTCGATCTGGCACGGCATTTGATTCTAACGCCGGCGGCTGTGACCGCGTTGTGAATTTTCTCCGCGTGGTGGATCTCAGTCGAAACACCCGGTTCGTCTGCACCGGGCCCAAGCGGGGATAGGACACATGAAAATTGTTATGGCGATTATTAAGCCATTCAAGCTCGAAGAAGTCCGCGACGCCCTGACCGCCATTGGCGTTCACGGTCTCACGGTGACGGAAGTCAAGGGGTACGGGCGTCAGAAGGGCCACACTGAGATCTATCGCGGCGCTGAATACGCCGTGAGCTTCCTGCCCAAGATCAAGATCGAGGTCGCGGTTGCGGCCGACCAGGTCGACAAGACCATCGACGCTATCACATCGGCGGCAAAGACCGGGCAGATCGGCGACGGCAAGATCTTCGTCATCAACCTCGACCATGCGGTGCGCATCCGCACCGGCGAGGCCGATGCCGCGGCCCTCTGATTTCGCGCTCAAACCTTACAATTCAGGAGTAGAATAACATGACGTTCAAACGTCCCCACAGCGCGGGATTGGCGGCACTCGCATTCGGCCTGTTCGCTGCGACCGCTGCCTATGCCGAGCCGACCGTCAACAAGGGCGACAACGCCTGGATGATGACGTCGACCGTGCTGGTGCTGTTGATGACGATCCCGGGGCTCGCGCTGTTCTATGGCGGCCTGGTCCGCTCCAAGAACATGCTCTCGGTGCTCATGCAGGTGTTCTACACGGTGTGCATCGTCACCGTGCTCTGGGCGCTCTACGGCTACAGCCTCGCGTTCACCGGCGGCTCGGATTTCATCGGCGGCTTTTCCAAGGCCTTCCTGGCAGGTGTGACGCCGGACTCGAAGGCGGCCACCTTCAGCGTCGACGCCAATATCTCCGAACTCGTCTATGTCTGCTTCCAGATGACGTTCGCGGCGATCACGCCCGCGCTGATCGTCGGCGCTTTCGCCGAGCGCATGAAGTTCTCCGCGCTCGCGCTGTTCATCCCGCTCTGGGTGACGCTGATCTACTTCCCGATCGCGCATATGGTCTGGTACTGGGCCGGACCGGACGCGATCACGGATGCGGCGAAGGCGCTGGCGGCTGCGGCTGACGGCGCGGCGAAGACCGCGGCGCAGGCCAAGCTCGACGAGATCAATGCCGACGCCGGCTGGATCTTCAAGAAGGGCGCGATCGACTTCGCCGGCGGCACCGTCGTGCACATCAACGCCGGCATCGCCGGCCTGGTCGGCGCGATCCTGATCGGCAAGCGCACCGGCTACGGCAAGGAGCTGATGGCTCCGCACTCGCTCACGATGTCCATGATCGGCGCCTCGCTGCTCTGGGTCGGCTGGTTCGGTTTCAACGCCGGTTCGAACCTCGAGGCTTCCGGTGGCGCCGCGCTCGCCATGACCAACTCCTTCGTCGCGACCGCGGCGGCGGCGTTGTCCTGGATGTTCGCGGAATGGATCGTGAAGGGTCATCCGTCGATGCTCGGCGCCATCTCGGGCGCGGTCGCGGGCCTGGTGGCGGTGACGCCGGCGGCCGGCTTCTCCGGTCCGATGGGCGCGATCGTGCTCGGCCTCGTGGTCGGCGTGGTCTGCCTGTTCTTCTGCACCGTGGTGAAGAATGCGCTCGGCTATGACGACTCGCTCGACGTGTTCGGCGTCCACTGCGTCGGCGGCATCGTCGGCGCGCTCGGCACCGGCATCCTGGTGAACCCGGCGCTCGGCGGCACCGGCGTGATGGACTATGTCGCCGGCAAGATCGCCGACTACGACTTCGTCGCCCAGATGACCTCGCAGATCTGGGGCGTCTGCACCACGCTGGTGTGGTCCGGCGTCGGTTCGGCGATCCTCTATAAGGTCGTCGACGTGATCGTCGGCCTGCGCGCCAACGTCGAGACCGAGCGTGAAGGCCTCGACATCACCGAGCACACGGAGCGCGCTTACAACATGTGAGTTCTCCCGGGGTGTGATCTCTCCCGGGATCACACCCAGAACTACGGTTCGGGCACATACCCGGCAATGCCCCGACCGTTGAGGGGCTCCAGCGCAAGTTGGAGCCCCTTTCTTTTTGGCTGCTGCCGGCGCGGTAGCGGCTCTTATCCGGACAGCCTCCGGGACTTCCATCGTCGCATGCCAAGGCGCGCGGCCCACCAGACCAACGCGATGACGGGAAGCCATGGCACGATGGCCGCGACGAAGGAGATCAGCCAGGAGACGGAGTTGACCGCCGTCTGGTTGATCGTCCTGATGGCCTGGTAGATCGGGGTGAAGTCGGCTCCGCCAACCAGGCTGGCGGCGCCGACATAGGATATCTCGACCCGTATCGTGTCGGTGCGTGTCCGCAGCGCGTCACGCTGCGCCGTGATCGCTTCGATGTCGCTCTGTGCCTGCGCCAGCTCTTTCTCGATCGTGATCAGGTCGGCAGCCGTTTTCACGGTCTGGTCGCGCAACATTCCGCTAAGGCGGTCGCGCAGCACTATTTTCGCATCGAGCCGCCGTTCTGGGGACGGCGATATCTTCCACCGATTGGGCGTGCATGGTGACTTGGGCCGGCGGCGCGGTCAGCACTGCCGCAAACGCGTCGAAGGATTCGGGCTTGATGCGAACCGATGCGCGCGCGTTGATGCGCCCTTCGTTCGACCGGTCGATCGACGTGCTCAGGATGGAGCAGCCAAGCTTGGCGCATTCGGCCATATGCTTTTGCTGAATGGCTTCGGTTTCGGCGCTGGGGACGCGGAGCGTGTAGCGATGCGTGATCGCGAGGCGCCGCTCGGCGGACGACGAATTGCCCTGCATCGCCTGAGGGAGAGCCCCATTCGGAACTGCATTGTCTGGAGATGGCGCACATGCGGCCAGCAACGGCAGCAGCACAAACACGGCCCGCAATGGCCGACCAACCGCACGCATCGATTCCCCCAACCCGGTTCCCAAGTTCCCAAATCCTAAATGCGGAACATTACGGCGGGCTGGTGGCGTTTCCCTTTGTTATTGCTGGTAAAATAAGGTGCTGCGTCGCCGATCTAGCCCCTGCTGGGCACCGACCCGCCTTACCGAACCCACTCTTGATGGCCCATACCGCCGATGGTTAATCGCGTCTTAACCTCGCCGTATCTATGGTGACTTGATCAATTTACGGTCGAGCCGGATTCCCCTCGACCGCATTGAAAGTGCTGGCGTTTAGACATGGCAATGACCGCTCCCTCCGGCGTGGCGCAAGACGCCGGCAGTGTAATGCCGGCCGGTCAGGCCGAACGTTCCCCCTTTGCGCGCACGGCTGAGCTGCTGGCACCGTACCAGCCGGGCAAGCCATTGATTACGCTGTCCTTGGGCGAGCCGCAGCACCCGGTTCCAGCGTTTGTCGGGCCGGTGCTGGCCAAGCACACCGCCGAGTTCGGCCGCTATCCGCTCGCCAAGGGCATCGAGCCATTCCGCCGCGCGGTGGCGAACTGGCTTTCGACCCGGTTCCACCTGCCGCGGGCGGTCGATCCTGAGAGCGAAGTGCTGGTGCTGAATGGCAGCCGCGAGGGCCTGTTCTTCGCCGCCATCACCGCCGCCCGCTATGTCGGCGTGCGCTATGGGACGCCGGCGATATTGATGCCGAACCCGTTCTATCCGGCCTATGGTGCCGGCGCACGTGCCTCCGGCTGCGAGCAGGTCTATCTGCCGACCACGCCGGCCAATGGATTCCTGCCCGATCTCGACGCGCTCGATGACGCGCTGCTGGCGCGCACGGTGGCGTTCTACATCGCTTCGCCCGCGAACCCGCAAGGCGCGGTCGCCTCGCGCGATTATTTCGCGCGGCTGAAAACGCTCGCCGACCGCTTCGGGTTCATCATCCTGAGCGACGAGTGCTATTCGGAGATCTACACCAGGGAAGCGCCGGGCAGCGCGCTGGAATATGCCGGCCCCGACTTCACCAATGTGGTCGTGTTCCAGTCGCTTTCGAAGCGTTCGAACCTGCCGGGCATGCGCGTTGGCTTCGCCGCCGGCGACAAGACATTCCTCGCCGCCTTCCACGAACTCCGCAACGTCGCAGCGCCGCAAGTGCCGGTGCCGCTGCAGCATGTCGCGGTCGCCGCCTACAGCGACGAGGCGCATGTCGAGGAGAACCGCAGGCTATACCGGATCAAGTTCGATCTCGCCGACCAGATCCTCGGCAGTCGCTACGGCTATCAGCGTCCGGCCGGCGGCTTCTGCGTCTGGCTCGACGTCTCCGAGCGCGGCGGCGACGAGGCGGCGACGGTGAAGCTTTATCGCGATGCCGGCGTGCGCGTGATCCCGGGCAGCTATTTGGCGCGGCCGCAAGCCGACGGCTCCAACCCCGGCGCGGGCTATATCCGGCTCGCGCTGGTCTCCGACAGTGAATCAACGGCCGAGGCGCTGCACCGCCTGGTCGAAACCTTAAGTTAATCGCAAGGCTCTGAAAGCGCATGCCAGCGATCGAACGTGTCATTCCCCTGGTCGGCCATCTGCCGGTCCCGATCCGCGAAGCCTTGGAGCGGCGGGTGCGAGAATTCGGCGGGCTGTGCCTGATCATGCTTGCCGGCGTCGCCGCGGCGGCGCTGATGACGTGGTCGGTGCAGGACCCGAGTTTGAGCCACGCCACCTCGCGCCCGATCCGCAACATCCTCGGCTATCCCGGCGCGATCGGCGCCGATCTGTTGATGCAGATCCTGGGGCTCGGCGCCATCATGCTGATCCTCCCCATCGCTGTGTGGGGCTGGCGCATGCTGACGCATCGCGCCTTCGACCGCGAAGCCCTGCGATTGGCATGCTGGATCCTCGCCACCGTGATCGCCGCCGGCTTTGCGAGCTGCTTCCCGCATAATGGCGCCTGGCCATTGCCGACCGGGCTCGGCGGCGTGGTCGGCGACGCGCTGGTGCGCGCGCCCGCAGTGGTGTTCGGTCCGGCCGGCATGATCTATCGCCTGGTGCTCGGCGCCATCCTGTTCGTCGCGATGACCGCAAGCTTTTTGTTCGCGAGCGGCTGGGGCGCGAAGGAGAGCGAAGAAGAGCTGACGGCGATCGAGGATCGTGACGAGCCGTTCGTCGAAGAAGACGACGAGGAGGACCGCAGCTCGATCTCGCTCGGCTGGCTGTTCCACGCTGTCATGAGCGCGAAGGCGCGGCTCGGCTGGCTGCTTGGCACCGCCTATCGCTCGCTGGTCTCGAGCGCGCCGCAGCGCAGTGCAGGCGCATTCGAACGGCAGGAGCCCAGTCTCGGCGGCCGCGCGACCGCGCCCTCCGTGGTGCCTGAGGCGAACGAGGAATTCGACGAAGAGGTTGAAGAGGAAGAAGACGAGGCCGAGGAAGAAGCGGAGGAAGCGCCCGTCGCCCGCGCGCCGCGCAAGAAGGCCGAGCCGCGCGCGAAGAAGAAATCCTCCGACAAGTTCGAACTGCCCTCGGTCTCCGTGCTGTCAGCGCCGAAGGCCGCCGATCGCCAGCCGCAGAGCAAGGCCGAGCTGGAAGCCAATTCGCGCGCGCTCGAAGGCGTGCTGCAGGATTTCGGCGTCCGCGGCGAGATCGTCAAAGCCAATCCGGGTCCGGTCGTGACGCTGTACGAGCTCGAGCCCGCGCCCGGCATCAAATCGTCGCGCGTGATCGGCCTCTCGGACGACATCGCCCGCTCGATGAGCGCGCTGTCGGCCCGCGTCGCCGTGGTCGCCGGCCGCAACGCCATCGGCATCGAATTGCCGAACCTGCATCGCGAAAAGGTCTACCTGCGCGAGCTCCTGGTCGCGAAGGAAGCCATCGATTCGGTGGCAAAGCTGCCGCTCTGCCTCGGCAAGAGCATCGGCGGCGAGCCCGTCATCATCGACCTCGCGCGCACGCCGCATATGCTGATCGCCGGCACCACCGGCTCCGGCAAATCGGTCGCGATCAACACCATGATCCTGAGCCTGGTGTATCGGCTGCGCCCCGACCAGTGCCGCCTGATCATGGTCGATCCCAAGATGCTCGAACTCTCCGTCTATGACGGCATCCCGCATCTTTTGACGCCGGTCGTCACCGATCCCAAGAAGGCGGTGGTCGCGCTGAAATGGGCCGTGCGCGAGATGGAAGAGCGCTACAAGAAGATGGCCAAGCTCGGTGTGCGCAACATCGACGGCTACAATGCGCGCCTCGTCGAGGCAAAGGGCAAGGGCGAAGACCTGACGCGCACCGTGCACACCGGCTTCGACAAGGAGACCGGCAAGGCGATCTACGAGGAGGAGAAGCTCGACCTCGATCCGTTGCCCTATATCGTCATCATCGTCGACGAGATGGCCGACCTGATGATGGTCGCCGGCAAGGACATCGAAGGCGCGGTGCAGCGCCTCGCGCAGATGGCGCGCGCCGCCGGCCTGCATGTGATCCTCGCCACGCAACGTCCGTCGGTCGACGTCATCACCGGCACCATCAAGGCCAACTTCCCGACCCGCATCGCCTTCCAGGTCACCTCGAAGATCGACAGCCGCACGATCCTGGGCGAGATGGGCGCCGAGCAACTGCTGGGGCAGGGCGACATGCTCTACATGGCCGGCGGCGGCCGCATCAGCCGCGTGCACGGCCCGTTCGCCTCCGACGAGGAAGTCGAGAAGGTGGTGCGCCATCTGAAGACGCAAGGCGCGCCGGAATACCTGGAAGCCGTTACCGCGGAAGAGCCGAGCGAGGAGGACGGCGCGGTATTCGACTCCACCGGCATGGGCGGGGATGGCGGCGGCGACCTCTATTCGCAGGCGGTGGCGGTCGTCAAACGCGACCGCAAGGCCTCCACTTCCTATATTCAACGGCGCCTGCAGATCGGCTACAACCGTGCCGCGTCATTGATGGAGCGGATGGAACTCGAAGGCATTGTCGGCCAGGCCAATCATGCCGGCAAGCGCGAGATCCTGATCGAAGAAGAAGGCAGCATGTGATCCTGCCCCGAGAATTTCACGGAAAAGCGATATCGCCGCGGCACCACCCACGATAAACTCAGGCATGATCCGGAAAAGTGGGCACCGGTTTTCCGAAAAGATCATGCCCTTAAAGTCGGAACACGCGTTGCATCAGAATCCGAAATACCGAATGGCCAAACAGCACGTTCATCGCGCCATCCATTCCGGATTGGCGATCCTGATCGCGACGTCGATCGCCGGCGCCGCGCCCTCATCGGCGCAGAACGTGCCGGTGCCGAAGCCCGCGCCGAAGGGCCGCGACGGCACGCAGATGAGCGCGCAGGAGCAGAGAGGCCCCGCGACCACAGGCTCGACGCAGACGCCGCCGAACCCCGTCATCCCCGACCCGCGCCGCAACGTCCCCGCCAACATCTTCGCGACGTTCGATGCCAACCAGAAGGCACAGGCCGCGAGGATCAGCAGCTATCTCTCCTCGCTGCAGACGCTGTCAGGCAGTTTCGTGCAGGTCGGCCCCGACGGCTCCAAGACCAAGGGCGATTTCTATATCCAGAAGCCCGGCAAGGTCCGCTTCGAATATGAACCGCCGAGCCCGATCGACATCGTCGCCGACGGCTCCTCGGTCGCGGTGCGTGATCGCAAGCTCGCCACGCAGGACATCTATCCGCTGTCGCAGACGCCGCTGCGCTATCTCTTGTCCGATCGCATCGACCTGATGAAGGACACCAATGTCGTTAGCGTCAACGCCGACGATGTCTTCGTCTCGATCATTATCGAGGAGAAGCAGGCGCTGATCGGCACCAGCCGGTTGATGCTGATGGTCGGCGCCAAGGACGGCCAGCTCAAGCAATGGACCATCACCGATCCGCAGGGCTACGACACCACCGTTGCCGTCTACAATCTCGATTCCACCAAGAAGATCGATCCAGGCCTGTTCAAGATCGATTTCACGAACTACGTGACGCCGCCGGGATAGTAGTTCGTTGGATTGTAGGGTGGGCAAAGCGAAGTGTGCCCACCTTTCTTGCACCGAACGTGGATGGTGGGCACGCTTCGCTTTGCCCACCCTACGCGTCTGCACGTCTGAGCCTTTTGTAGGATGGGTAGAGCGCAGCGAAACCCATCATCGTGCCGCATGCGAAAAATGATGGGTTTCGCTGCGCTCTACCCATCCTACGGTCCTGTGGACAATCCTATCCACCGCCGCGATCCATGCTAAGACGCAGTTCCCATGCGTCTCTCCCTCACAACCTGGAACATCAACTCGGTGCGCCTGCGCATCGACCTCGTCGCCAAGTTCATCAAGCAGGCGCGGCCGGACGTGCTCTGCCTGCAGGAGACCAAATGCATCGACGACGCCTTTCCGCTGAAGCGGTTCAAGCGGCTTGGCTATGAGCATGTCGCGCTGAACGGACAGAAGGGCTATCACGGCGTCGCCATCATCTCGAAGGTGCCGTTCGAGAAGACCGACATCCGTACCTTCTGCGACAAGATCGATTCCCGCCACATCTCGGTCGAGTTCGGCGACAAGGCACAGCTCTCAAAGCCGCTGGTGCTGCATAACTTCTACGTGCCGGCCGGCGGCGACATACCCGATCCCGCGCTCAATCCGAAATTCGAGCACAAGCTGCAATTCCTCGACGAGATGAAAGCCTGCGAACCCTTGCATCCGCGCGGTGACGACCGCCACATCCTGGTCGGCGATCTCAACGTGGCGCCGCATGAGAACGACGTGTGGTCGCACAAGCAGCTTTTGAAAGTCGTCTCGCACACGCCGGTCGAGACCGAGAAGCTGCTCGCAGCCCAGATGCATGGCGAATGGTTCGACGTCGCGCGCGAGCGGATTCCATTGTCGGAGAAAGTCTACACCTGGTGGAGCTACCGCGCCGCGGACTGGACCGTCGGCGACCGCGGCCGCCGGCTCGACCACATCTGGGTCTCGCGCGCGCTGAAGGACAGCGTCACGGATTTCAGGATCACCCGCGACGCGCGCGGCTGGGAGCGTCCATCGGACCACGTGCCGGTGACGGTGACGCTGGAGGTGTAGCCGGCCGGTAGCCGGCTGTCGTCCCGGGCAAGCGAAGCGCTGACCCGGGACCCATAACCACAGGCCTTTGTAGTGTGCTCCGCCGCAACCGCTTGCTTCCGCCGCAACAACTAGCTGTGGTTATGGGTCCTCGCTTTCGCGAGGACGACGGAGAGCAGCTACGAACTCAACTTCCCGCCCGCGACCACGATATCGCTGGCGAGCTGGCTGGTGCGGGTGGCGAATTCGTCGCGCAGCCTTCGCGCCGCGGCCGGATCGCTTTCCAGCACGCGTTGAAACAGGCTGCGCGAGATTCGAATACAGGTGGCGCGCTCCAGCGCGGTCGCGGTCGACGGCCGCTTCATCGGCACGATCAGCGCGAGCTCGCCGATCAGCGCGCCGGGGCCTGCGATGATCTCGGCACCGCCGTCTTCCACGCGGAAAGCGCCGCGCTGCACGACATAGCCCGCATCCGCCTGGTCGCCGGCATGAAAGAGAACGTCGCCGCGTTCGAAATTGCGCTGTTCGGAGCCGATCGCAAGCATACGCAGCGCAGTTTCCCCCAGCAGGCGCAAGGTGGAGACGCGTTCGAGCAGCGCTACGTCATCTTCGATCGACATTCAGGCCGGTGACCGGGGATACGATTCGGTCGCGAATCGTATCACGGCACCAGTTTGTAGCCACCGGCTTCGGTCACCAGGATCTCGGGATTGGCGGCATCTTTCTCGATCTTCTGCCGGAGCCGGTAAATATGCGTTTCCAGCGTATGGGTGGTGACGCCCGAATTGTAGCCCCAGACCTCCTGCAGCAGCGTCTCGCGCGACACCGGCATCTGGCCGGCGCGGTAGAGGAAGCGCAGGATCGCGGTCTCCTTCTCGGTCAGCCGCACTTTCCGCGCATTGGCGGCGGTCAGCATCTTCGAGCCGGGCCGAAAGCTGTAGGGACCGACGGAGAACACCGCATCTTCGCTCGCCTCGTGCTGGCGGAGCTGCGCGCGAATCCGGGCCAGCAGCACCGCGAAGCGGAAGGGCTTTGCCACATAGTCATTGGCGCCGGATTCGAGGCCGAGGATGGTGTCCGAATCGGTGTCATGGCCGGTCAGCATGATGATCGGCGCCTTGAAGCCGCCTTTGCGCAAGGACCGCACCACCTCGCGGCCATCGGTATCGGGGAGGCCCACATCCATCAGGACCAGATCGGGAGAGTTGGTCTTGGCCGCGCTGGCGCCCTTGGCGCCGGTATCGACTGCGGAGGCTTCGAATTCCTCGTGAAGGGAAAGTTGCTCGACCAGCGTGTCACGCAGGTCGGTGTCGTCATCCACGATCAAAATCTTGCGGGCATTGGCCATAGGAACGATCCTCTTGGAGGCAGGCAGCGGACACAAGCGGACAGCGCTTTGGCCGAGACTTGATGGCGAGACTCGCTTTGTAGGTAGTCGTTCATTACCGATTCACAAGCCGATCACAGTCTATCCCAAATCAGCATCCGATTGGATGAATGTGCTGTAATCCCGCCAGATAGAACAATCGGGGCCGGGCAGGCAAGGCGCGGGCTTTTTGATTCACATGAGAAGTTCCAATTTTTCAATCACTTATGAGACAACCGCGCGTGATCGGCCGTTGTCCCTGGTCCGGGTCCAACCCGCCGCCGGTAACCCGTGCCGGGGGTGGCTGACCGCCGACGGCTGGTCGGTGCCGGTGGCGCTCGGCCGGGGCGGCATCCTCGCCAATAAGCGCGAGGGCGACGGCGGCACCCCCCGGGGCATCTTCCGCCCCCGGCAATTGTGGTGGCGGGCGGACCGCTCCCCGCGACCGACGAGCTTCCTGCCCACCCGCCCCATTCGGCCCGAGGACGCCTGGTGCGAGGACCCGCGGGACCGCCATTACAACCAGCCGATGCAGCTTACCCGCGAGCAGAACGGCGACCGGCTGACGCGCGAGGATCATCTCTACGACTTCATCATCGAGATCGACCACAACGCCACCCCGCGCATCGCCGGCCGTGGCAGCGCGGTGTTTCTGCATCTCGCCCGTCCAAATTTCGCGCCGACCGCCGGCTGCGTCTCGATGACCAAATCCGCGATGCTGCGGCTACTACGGCGAATGAGCCCGCAGACGAGAATCGTGATCGGGTAGAGGGCTGGTTTTGCCCTGCGGGGAAGGGAATCAGTTGGGCTCGACCAGGCTTCCACAACGTCATTGCGAGGAGCGAAGCGACCGAAGCAATCCATGCCTCAGCAGGTGGCGAAATGGATTGCTTCGCTTCGCTCGCAATGACGACGTGGAGAGCGCCGCCATCCTTTACCGCGCGCCAAATATCGCGGATCCCACGCGCACATGGGTCGCGCCCATCTGGATCGCGGTGGCGAAATCGGCGCTCATGCCCATCGAGAGATTTGTCAGGCCATTGCGCGCGGCGATCTTGGCCGTCAGCGCGAAGTGCGGGGCAGGGGGGTCGTTGACCGGCGGGATGCACATCAGGCCCGAGATCGAAAGCCCGTAATGCTCCCGGCAGCGTGCGATGAAGGCGTCGGCATCGGACGGGGAAATGCCTGCTTTTTGCGGCTCCTCGCCGGTATTGATCTGGATGAACAATTGCGGCTGCCGGTTCTGGTTTTTGATTTCCTTGGCTAACGCTTCGCAAATGCTGGGGCGGTCCACCGAATGGATAGCATCGAACAGCGCCACCGCCTCCTTCGCCTTGTTGGATTGCAACGGCCCGATCAGGTGCAGCACGATGCCGGGGTGGGCCTGCATCAAGGAAGGCCACTTCGTCTTGGCTTCCTGCACGCGATTCTCGCCGAAAACGCGCTGTCCGGCCGCGATGACGGGCGAAATCGCATCCGCATTGAATGTTTTCGACACCGCAATCAACGTCACCGAGCCACGATCGCGACGCGCATCCTTGCAGGCGCGCGCGATTTCCTCCTCGACCTCTGCGAGACCGTTTGGTGAATGCGCGGTTAGCGGCGCTGTGTTTTCCGGTGTCATGTCATCTACCAACGCTGCGGGGGTTCCCTCGAATTTTACCAAATCCGGGAAAGCCTTCTTGAACCCTTCGTTCTACTTTCACCAGTGGGGCTAGGGGACATTGATGTCTAAAATTAATTTCAACCGCCACCGCGCCAAACTCAAGAATCTTCTGGGTATCCGCGGGCGGCTGGCGCTGCTTGCGCTGTTGCTGGTGGCCCCCATGATGCTGGACCGCGTCCGCACCCTGGAGGATTCGCGGGCCAAGCAGATCGCACACGCCGCCGAGGAATTCGCCGCGCTCGCAGCACACAGCGCCGACGCCCAGCGCGAGGTCATCTCCTCGGTCGAGACCGTGCTGAAATCCGCCGCCTATATCCGCGCCTCCGCCGGCGGCATCGGCAAGAGCTGCGAGATCCTGCGCGCCAGTGTGCCCGCCAACATGCCCTGGATCCGCAGCCTGATGTTCCTCGGCAGCGACAATCGGATCCAGTGCTCGACCAATAACGCCTATGTCGGCATCGATCTCAGCGACCGGCCCTATGTGACCGAAGCCCGGGCGCGCCGGGAATTTGTCTTGAGCGATTTCATCGCGGCCCGCCCCACCGATACGCCGGTCGTGATGGCCGCTTACCCGGTGGCCGCCATCAACAGTGAAACCGACTCGGTGGTTCTCGCCGCGCTCAATCTGGACTGGATGTCCAGGATCATGAGCAATTACGGCGGACGCGCCGGCGTTTCCTCTGTTCTGGTCGACAGCGCCGGCACGGTTCTCGCGGCACCCCTGGATCAGGCAAGCATGATCGGCCGCTCGCTGGACACCCTGCCGCTGATGTCCGCGATCGCGGATAAAGCGCTTAGTTACGGTGAGTCCTCCGGCTCGATTTCCTTCACCGCGGCGGATGGCACGAACCGCACGATCAGCTTTGCCCGCATTCCGGGCACGCGCTCGCGGCTGATCGTCAGCATCGATGAAGCCAAGGTGACGGCGGCGATCGATCGCGATATCCGCACCGCCTATTTGCAGCTCGGCTTCGTCTGCCTGCTTGTGCTGTTCGGTGCGCTGGTCGGCGCGGAGAAATTGATCATCCATCCGATCGACGTGATGACCCGCACGGCCAAGCGCTTCGGCGAGGGCGACTGGTCCGTCCGCGTGGCAAAGAACAAGCTGCCGGCAGAGTTCGTGCCGCTGGCCCGCGCCTTCAATGCGATGGCCGCGCAGCTCAGCCAGCGCGAACGCGATCTCGTCGCGACCAACGATCGCCTGACGGTGATGGCCTCGATCGACATGCTCTCGGGGCTCGCCAATCGCCGGGGTTTGCAGAGCCGGCTCGATTTCGAGTGGATGAAGGCGCAGCAATATGATTGCGAGCTGTCGCTGCTGATGATCGATGTCGATCATTTCAAGCTCTACAACGACACCTACGGCCATCCCGAAGGCGACGCCTGCCTGACCAGGCTCGGCGAGACGCTCTCTGGCATCGCCGCCGATACGCTGGGCTTCGCCTGCCGCTATGGCGGTGAGGAATTCTGCCTGCTGCTGCCGAACACCGGTGCCACACGCGCAAAAGAGATCGGCGAGATCGTGCGCGCCACGGTGCAGGATCTCCGCCTGCCGCACGCAACCTCCAGCCACCAGATCGTCACCGCCAGCGTCGGCGTCGCCTGCACCAAGCCAAGCCCGGCGCTCCGCCCCGGCGACCTGATCGAAGCCGCCGACGCCGCCCTCTACGCCGCCAAACATCTCGGCCGCAACACCGTCGTCGAGCACGGCCTGGTGCGAGGCTCGGGGAGCGCGGCTGAGATGGCGATGGCGAGCTAACTTCGCTGCTGTCATTCCGGGGGCGCGACGAAGTCGCGAGCTATGATGTGCAATTGCACATCAGAGAATCCATTGCGCCACCGGCGCGAGCGGAGACATGGATTCCGGGCTCATCGCTTCGCGATGCCCCGGAATGACGGCGGAGAAAAATTCACCAGCGATATCAACCTGATTTGGCCCGTCCAGTCGGCCTGCGAAAAACATTCCGCTTTCGCCGTCGGGCAAATCAGTGATTTAACTCCGCGCGTCTCACCCAAGAGAGGGGCGGGTCGCGATCGTCACG